>JBIIQL010000457.1:0-3645 GCA_044342095.1 Pirellulales bacterium | reverse complement strand
GTAGCCGCGGCCATTCTCGACGACCATTTCCAGTTCGAAGGGGACGTCGTCGGTGAGCGTGGCGAGCACGAGGTCCTTGCTCACCACCTCGACGGCCTCGTCGGTCTGCACGTCGGCACCGGTGACCGGTCCCTTGGTGCTCTTCTCGACCCGAATCACGCGGGTCGAGTCACTGTGGTTCTTGACCACCAGACTCTTCACCGCCAACACGATATCGGTGACGTCCTCGAGCACACCCTTGACGGTGCTGAACTCGTGGAGGGCACTGCCGACCTTGATCTGAGTCACGGCACTCCCTTCGAGACTCGAAAGGAGCACGCGGCGAAGGCTGTTGCCCACCGTCGTGCCGAATCCACGCTCGAAGGGCTCGGCAACGAACTTGCCGTACGTCCCCGTGAGCGTCTTGGCATCGGACGTGACTGAGCTGGGAAGTTCGAGTCCACGCCAACGGATGTGCATACGATTCTCCTTGCCTGTATCTGAAAAGGGGCGGCCATGTCAGGCCGCGATGGTGAGTCTTGTGGAAGAGTTGATCCAGCCGGCGGAGGCAGGCGTCGGCAGGGAGTTCGAGGTCCCTGACTCGGAACGGGGCTCCGCACCCCACCGAGCCACCCGGGCGATCGCCCGGGCCGTGAGCCAAGCCATTCCCGAGGGCATTACTTGGAGCACAACTCGATGATCAGATTGGTCTGCACCGGAATCGAAACGTCGTCGGACGAAGGCAGCCGATCAACACGCCCCTCCGGCACGCCGGCGTCGGAGCGAGAGAGGAAATCGGGGACATCGCGGCGATTCGAAGCGAGAGAAGCGTGAACGAGTTGAAGGCTCTTCGTGCGGTTCTTGATACGGAGCAGATCCCCGGCTTTGACGAGGTAGCTGGGGACGTCGACGCGACGACCATTGATCGTGATGTGACCATGCATGACCATCTGCCTGGCGGCGGCACGGGAGGGGGCGAACCCGATCCGATGGACGATGTTGTCGAGACGGCGCTCGAGAAGCGACATCAGCGACTCACCCGTGTTCCCCTTCCCTCGCTCCGCCCGAGCGAAGTAGGTGCGGAACTGACGCTCAAGCACACCGTAGTAGTGCTTGACCTTCTGCTTCTCGCGGAGGTGAAGACCGTACTCGGTCGGTTTGCCACGGCGCTTCTGCACCATGCCTGGCGGAGTGGGGCGGCGTTCGAACGCGCACTTCCCCGTGTCACAGCGACTGCCCTTGAGGAAGAGTTTGAGGCCGTCACGACGACAAAGGCGACAGACTGGCCCGGTGATGCGTCCCATGGATTCCCGGTCGGAATGCTTACCGACCGCTCTCGAGGTGATTCAGATTGGGTGGAAATGCCGAACAGCGCCGGCTTGAACGAAAAGACGGATCAGACGCGACGCTTCTTCGGCGGGCGACATCCGTTGTGGGGCAGCGGCGTGATGTCTTCGATGCTCTTGACGTTCATTCCTGCGGCCTGGAGTGCGGTGATCGCACTTTCGCGACCACTCCCCGGGCCACGAACACGGACCTCAAGGTCCTTGACGCCGAACTTCGAGGCCTTCTCGGCCGCCTGCTGCGCCGCACACTGCCCAGCGAACGGGGTTCCCTTGCGGCTTCCCTTGAAGCCACAGGTGCCACCACTCGCCCAACAAAGGGTATCCCCCTTGGTGTCGGTGATCGTCACCGTGGTGTTATTGAAACTCGCAGTGATGTAGGCGATTCCCGCCGACACACTTTTCTTCTTGCCCTTGGCAACCTTCGACATGAATCGATGCTTCCCTGTGCGTTCCTACGACGTCTGTAACTGAGGAAAAACCACCGCAGCCGCCCACACCAACCTTTGCCACCCATCACGCCCCACGCAAGAGGCACGGCCCTCAAAAAGGCACCGGAGACAATCGCCGGCCAGCCTTACTTGAGATCCTTCACGCCCTTCTTGCCCGCGACCGTCTTCTTGGGCCCCTTCCTCGTACGGGCGTTCGTCCGCGTTCGCTGCCCACGAACAGGCAACCCACGACGATGGCGAACCCCGCGGTAGCTGCCGATGTCCTTGAGGCGAGAAATGTTTTGCGCCACCTGCCGGCGCAACTGCCCCTCGACGACGTAGTCCTTGTCCATGAGGGCGGCCAAGCGGGCCAACTCGTCCTCATGGAGATTCTTCGCGATCCCCTCAGGATCGACACCGGCCTTGTGGCACAACTCGCGAGCCACCTGGGGGCCGACGCCATAGAGGTACTGGAGCGAATAAAACGTCTTCTTCTCCGACGGAATGTCGACGCCGAGCAGACGGGGCATGAGGAAGTACTACCGTTGGGATGACGGAAAAACGAAACGACTGCACTACCGGACACAACAAACCGACCCGAAACACCCCGTGCCGAGGCATCGGGTGCGGGCGAGCACAAGGCTCATGAGAGCGGTTGCCGCGTGCTCGGAACGTGTCCGGCTTCCGCGACCCTGGCTTTGCTCCTCGGGAGCTCAGCCACACCAGCCTTCACCACCTTGAAAAATACCCACAAAAAGCCGCTCTCCCGGCAAGGCCCGTCGGGCCCCACAAGGAAAACACCGCCCAGAGGAGAAGCAAGCTTTTCCTCTGAGTCCGGATTCCGTCGTCATCCCTGCCGCTGTTTGTGGCGAGGATCCGCACAAACAACGAAGACGACGCCGCGGCGCCGGACGATCTTGCACTTGTCGCAGATGCGACGGACGCTGGCGCGAACCTTCATACTTGCGATCGTGGCGACGGTCGCCCACGCCTTCAACGAGAACGGGGAAGCTAACGGAAAGCCGTCAACTATAGAAACCCTCCCCCCTGATCCACAAGGGGGAGGTGACGAAACGGGCAGAAACGATGAAAAAACGCTCGATTTTCGGAAAAAGCCACCCCTAGGCCCCCGGCCGATCGGGGGTTTGGGGGTTCAGATTCCCGCCTTCGCCCCTCACTGACCCTTTTTGTGGGGGGGTGCAGACTCCCCTGCCCCCGGAGCCCGCGTGAGGACTTCGGGCCCCTTTTCCGTGATCGCGATCGTGTGTTCGAAATGGGCGCTCGGCTGGCCGTCGATGGTTGACTGGGTCCAGTGGTCGGCCAGCGCTCGCACTTTCTTCGATCCCATGTTGACCATCGGCTCGACCGCGATCACCAATCCCGGCTCGAGATTGAAGTCGTAATTCCGCCGGAAGGACGGTGAGCAAAAATTGGGAACCTGCGGATCCTCGTGCATCTTCTTGCCGATGCCGTGACCGACGAAGTTCTCGACCACGGAGAACCCCCTGTCGCGGACGTAGGTCGCCATCTCGGTGGCTACGTCGCTCCACCGACTCCGCTTCGCCATCAGATCGATCGCGAGATTGAGGACCCCCGACGTGCAGTCAAGCAGCCCCTGAACCTCCGGCGTGACCGATCCCACCGCATGGGTGCGAGCCGAGTCACCACACCAACCGCCAAGGCTGCAACCGGTGTCGATGCTGACGACATCCCCGTCGAGCAGGATCCGCGGACCGGGGATCCCGTGGACCACCTCGTCATTGACGGAGATGCAACAGACGGCTGGAAATGGCACTTTCCCGGGCACGCCCTTGAAGAGCGGTACCGCACCACAGCCGAGAAAATAGTCTTCGACGGCGGCGTCAATCTCGCCCGTCGACACCCCTGGCCGC
>JBIIQL010000455.1:0-3646 GCA_044342095.1 Pirellulales bacterium | reverse complement strand
CGTCATCGGATGGGGGAGGCACGGGAGCCATGCCGCCAGCAGGAGCCATGCGACAGCCCGCGAGCGGGAACTCGATCGGGAGCAGCAGGGGGCCTGGACGGAACGCGTCATGTGCCGGTTCTCCTGGGACTTGGGAGGGTAGGGACAACGAAGGGAAGCGAGCGCAAGGTCGGCTGATGGAGGGAGATCATAACCACTTCCGGCAGGACTGCCGCCGGGAGAGCGGCCGGGCGGTTCCGCCGCGAGTGTCGGTCGCCCGCACCCTGCCCGTGACGCCCCCCGCGTTCCCAGGCTAGTCTGAAGGGGAGTCAGGTGACGCACACCAAGGATGACGCATGTCCGATCCATCGCCGCTGCCGCTCGCGGAGCCGGTGACGCAGGAGGCCCTCGAGGCGATCGTGGCCCGGGCGACCGCCTGCCTTCCGCAGCAGGGGCCGATCGGCGTGTTCGTGGCGCAGAATCCGCTCCAGGCGCTCGAGTCGATTCGATTCGACGAAGCGGCGCTGGTCGCCTCGCGCCTCCTCGAGGCCGAGCCCTACCTCTCCGAGGAGCGCTACCGGGCTGAGCTTGCGTCCGGCCGGATCACGCCGGCCGATATCGATGCCGTCCTCGACGACGAACACCGCGACCTTCCCTCCCAGTCGCTCTGCCGGGGACGGCTGACGCTCCGCGACCTCCATCGGACGCTCCTTCTCCATTCGATCGTGCGCGAGACCGACGCCGGAGCCCGCTGGGCCCTCACCGAGACCGGGGCGATCGAGACCCTCCGCAGTGATCTCGATCCACAGGTCCGCTGGAAGATCCTCACCGAGTCACTCGGGGAGGAGTCGACGCCGGGGCGCGAGCCGCGGCTCTCCGTGGCTGCCGACGAACAAGCCCGCGCGACGGTCGAAGCGCAGATGGCGCCGCTGGGGCAACTCGACGACGAGCGCGAGGTGTCGGCCGATCTCTGGCACGCGTGTCTGGAATCGCTGTCGATGACCCGTCCCGCGATGACCCCCGTCCGCCCGCCGGTGCGCTTCCGCGATTGTCTTGTGGCCCTCGATCCGACGCTCGATACCGACGCCCTCGTCCATCCACTCCTCATCCGCTGGTGCGGCGCCTTTCTCGATCAAGGGGTGGCCGCGTGGCCGATGCCGGGACGCGAGCATGGACTGCTCCAGGCCGTGATCGGCTTGTCGGAGCCCGGGGCCTGGGGGGCCGATCCGTGGGCGGTGCCGCTCGGGGCGGCGCTGTGCTCCGCCCGCGGGCGAGACTCGCTCGACGTCATCCGTGACGAGATGATCCGTCTCGGCATTCCGCCGAATCGCTGGGAGGACTTTCTCACCCGGTCTCTCCTCGCCCTCCGCGGCTGGGCCGGGATGCTGCGGAGCCTCGAGGAGCGGCCCGACCGGGCACCGGTCGTCGAGGTTCCCGCCCGGGTGGTCGACTTCCTGGCGCTGCGGTTGATCTGCGATCGGGTAGCCAGTTCGTGGGCCGCCGGAAAGCTCGGCGTGCCCCTCGCCGCCGATGGCGATCCGCGGCAGGGCTTCGGGGCCTGGTGGGTCGAGCTCCAGGATCGCTATCCGTGGTTGCACGGCCAAGGGACACTCGCCCGCTCGCTCCTCCTCCATCAAGTCGCGCAGCTCATCGGGATGACCCCCGCCGACATTCGCGAGCTTTCCGAAAACGAGCTTCTCGAAATCGAGGGGGAGATCCGCAACTTCGGTCCGCTCACCCGCAGACGGCTCCTCCATGCCGCCTACGAGCGTCGCTACCGTATCGAAGTCCTCGACGCCCTCGAGCTTCACGCACTCTCGACCGGCTGGCCCCCACCGGTGCGCCCCTGGCTCCAGGCGGTGCTCTGCATGGACGAGCGCTGCGAGTCGTTCCGCCGCCACCTCGAGGAGCTGGGACCCGATGTCGAGACGTTCGGCACGGCGGGGTTCTTCGCGGTGCCGATGTCGTTTCGGGGGATCGACGACTGGCATGCCTCGCCACTGTGCCCGATCGTCGTCCGCCCCGGTCACACGGTCGAGGAGGTGCCCGACGACGGGGCCCGTCGCCTCCATCACCGCCACCGCGAAGTGGCCCGCCGCCTCGGTCAGGTGCAGGAGGGGATTACTTCCGGGAGTCGGACGCTCGTCGGCGGGAGTCTCTTGGCGATGGTGGCCGGAGCGATCGCGGCGGTGCCGCTGGTGGCGCGGGTCGTGTCGCCACTGTTCTCCGATCGGACGTGGCAGTGGGCCAAGGGCTTCGCCCGTCCCTCCGTCCCCACCCGCCTCCTTCTCGAGCGAATCGACGACACGCCGCTCGCCGACGGCACGCTCGCCGGCTTCAACGTCGCGGAGATGGCCGGCTGCGTGCGTCGCGTCCTCGAGGACATCGGGCTACGGAATGGCTTCGCCCGCCTCGTCGTGATCCTCGGCCACGGCTCCTCGTCGCTCAACAATCCCCACGAGAGCGCCTACCACTGCGGCGCCTGTGGCGGTGGGCCCGGCGGCCCCAATGCCCGGGCCTTCGCGCTGATGGCCAACGACGGAAGAGTCCGGGCGATTCTCGCCGACGGGGGCCTCTCGATCCCCGATGACACGGTGTTTCTCGGCGGCATGCTCGACACCTGCGCCGACACCGTCACCTGGTACGACATGGCCCGCGTGCCGGCGAGCCACGCCGACGATCTCGCCCGCATCCACCGGGCCTGCGAGCACGCCTGCGGCGCCGATGCCCAGGAGCGCTGCCGGCGCTTCGACTCCGCGCCGACAGGTCTCACCCCGGGCTTGGCCAGGGCCCATGTCGAGGCGCGCGCCGTCGATCTCGCCCAGGTGCGGCCGGAATTGGGGCACGCCACGAACGCCGTCTGCATCGTTGGCCGACGGCAGCGCACCCGCGGGCTCTATCTCGACCGCCGCGCGTTTCTCGTCTCGTATGATCCAGAGTCCGATCCCACCGGCGAGATCCTCACCCGGACGCTCGCCGCGGTCGGGCCGGTCGCCTCCGGCATCAACCTCGCCTATTACTTCTCGGCCGTCGATCGTCTCCGCTTCGGATGCAACACGAAGCTCCCCCACAACATCACCGGCCTCGTCGGCGTCATGGACGGCCACGCCAGCGACCTCCGCACCGGGCTTCCCTGGCAGACGGTGGAGATCCACGAGCCGATGCGGCTCCTTCTGGTCATCGATGCCCCGGCCGAGCGGATCCTCGCCGCGGCCGATCGGCTCCCGGGGGTGAA
This sequence comes from Pirellulales bacterium, assembly GCA_044342095.1. Classification (GTDB taxonomy): domain Bacteria; phylum Planctomycetota; class Planctomycetia; order Pirellulales; family UBA1268; genus QWOP01. The sequence continues at coordinate 432 of JBIIQL010000455.1, read as the reverse complement.
GCAGTTGTTCGTCAACGGCTGGGTGCAGTTGGCGGTGTGGAAGGAGGACGGCTCGCTCGAGGTCTTCGACGGCACCACCTTCCGCCACCATGTCCGGGAGAACTCCCGGCTTCCGATCGTCGATCGCTCGATCACCTGGTTTCGGGGGAAGCGGGGGCATCTTCCCCCGGCGCAGGTGTTGGCGGCCGCGACGCCGGCCCGTCGGCGGCAGCCATCGGGCTTCCGACCGGCGGCCGTGGGGGAAGGCCCGGCGGGGTGAGGGCCGGCTCGGCGGTGGTATGCTCGGGCCCGTCGGTTGGGCGCGTCCGCCCGGCCTGTTCCTCCGGAGCGTTGCCGTGACCATGCCTCGCGTTGATAAGCCCGGCTGCCGCCCTCTCGTGTTCCCTCGCCTGGGCCTGATCGTGGCCCTGTCCTTGGGCGTGTTCGCGATGG
>JBIIQL010000454.1:0-3649 GCA_044342095.1 Pirellulales bacterium | reverse complement strand
CGACGACTTCACGAGCAACCATCCCACCGGGGTCAACTTCCTCCTCGGCGATGCGTCCGTCCGTCGGTTCGATGACTCGATCGACGTGATCTTGTTCCAGTCGCTCTGCACCAGGGCCGGCGGCGAGTCGACGGCGATCCCCGACTGAGGTCGGTTTTCTCAGGCAGCGGTTTTCTGCGGGGCCCGGCGGCTGGTTCAAAAATCGCCGCTTTTTTTCGCTTCCCCGTTACAACCTCCCTGCCGCTGCGGTTCATCTCGCGTGGACTTGTTTCGTCCCCGAGGAGCCCTGCCGTGATCGCCCCGGCCAAGATCCGTCGCCCGTCGAAGACTCGAGTCGCCTCCCCTGCTGCGGCCGCGGTTGGACGGGCCCCCGATGCGGTCGCAACCGAACAACGCAGGGCCGCCCTTCGGGCCCGTCGCGAGGCGTTTTTCGCCCGGAAAATCGACTTCATCCCTTGCCGGCAGTTCCTCGCCCCTGAGGCCGAGGCCCTGGCCACGACCCCGCCGTCGAGCGCCCCTGCCCGCCCCGCTGCCGAACCCTCCGGCCGGATCGACTCGTACCTCGCCGGTCTTTACGAGACTCGTCTCCTTTCCAAGGAGGAGGAGCAATTCCACTTCCGGCGGATGAACTGGCTCCGCTTCCGGGCTGCCACCGAGCGCGGACGTCTCGACGAAAAGCGGGCTACTGCTCGGCAGATCGATGCCGTCGAGGCGCTCCTCGTTGCGTCGGAGGTCGAGCGAACGATCCTCATTACGTCGAATCTTCGCCTCGTCGTCTCGATCGCGAAGAAGTTTGTCACGGTCGACGACCTGTTCGACGAACTCGTGGCCGAGGGAAACGTCGCCCTCATGCGGGCCGTCGACAAGTTCAACTTCGCCCTCGGCAACCGCTTCAGCACCTACGCCACCTACGCCATCCAGCGGCATTTCTTCCGGATTTCCCATCGGGGGCGGCAGCAGCGCCGCCGGTTCACGCCGGCTGATGAGTCGCTCCGCTCCGTTCCCGCCGCCGAGCCTGCCCAGGGTTGCAATTCGGTGCAGATCGATCAACTCAAGGAACTGTTCGCGAAGTTCCTCGGCGACCTCGAGCCGCGCGAACAGCAAATCGTCGTCGCCCGCTTCGGCTTCGATGGCCGGGCCCCGCGCACTTTCCGGGAACTCGGCGCGGAGATGGGCGTGTGCAAGGAACGGATCCGTCAGATCCAGACCCGCGCGATGGAGAAGATCCGCGGCATGGCGACCGAAGCCCGACTCGAGCAAACCGTCGGCGATTGGCTCTGAGTGAATAGCGCGAGGCGGAGGCTCGAGGGATGACAAAACGGGTGCTCGTGATCGGTGCGGCAGGAGGGATCGGCTCGGCCCTCGTCCGCCGTCTCGTCGCCTCGGGCGACCGCGTCTTTCTCGCCGGCCGCGATCCGACACGGCTGGAGACACTCGCCGCCGAACTCGGGATGCCGTGGGGCGCCGTCGATGCGACCGATCCCGATTCGATCGACGGAGTCGCCGATCGGGCCGTGACCGAACTCGGCGGGCTCGATGGCTTGACCAACTGCGCCGGCTCGATCCTCCTCAAGCCTGCGCATCTAACCTCGACCGCCGACTGGCAGGCCACGATCGCCACGAACCTGACCTCGGCCTTCGGGTGTGTCCGTGCAGCCGGGCGGCTCATGAAGGGGGAGGGGGGATCGGTCGTCCTCGTGTCGAGTGCCGCGGCGCGGGTCGGGCTTGCCAACCACGAGGCGATCGCCGCGGCCAAGGCAGGGATCATCGGGCTGGTCCTCTCGGCGGCGGCCACCTACGCCAAGCAGAAGGTGCGCTTCAACGCCATCGCTCCGGGGCTCGTCCGCACGCCGCTCTCCAAGGGCCTCTTGTCGAGCGAACTGGCCGAGAAGGCCTCGGTGGGGATGCATCCGCTCGGCCGGCTCGGCGAGCCGGACGAGGTGGCCGCAGCCATTGAGTGGTTTCTCGATCCCGCCCAGGGTTGGATCACCGGGCAGGTGCTGGGGATCGACGGCGGCCTTGCCGACGTTCGCGGCAGGGCCTGATCGGCTCGGCCGCCGGCCCCTGAAAATGGCTCGATCGTGCCGATTCTATCGGCACGGCGCTCCCCAATCGCCCCTCCATTGGCCGCCGCTTCTGCGGGGAGGGCTGCTTTTCCGCGCGGCGGGAGGGTATCCTTCGCCCCATGCACACAGCAACCAATGGCCACGCCGGTGGGGACGGCGTCGGTTCTTCCAAAGCCCCGACGTTCCGCCTCTGGCTGATGATGGTGCTCGAGTTCGCCATCTGGGGCGCTTGGCTCCCGCTCATCTGGGGCTACATGGGGAAGGACGGCCTCGACTTCTCCTCCTCGCAGCAGGCGTGGGTGGGAAGTGCGTTCGCGATCGCCTCGATCGTCGGCATCTTCTTCTCGAGCCAATTCGCCGACCGCACGTTCGCGGCGGAGAAGTTCCTCGCCTTCAGCCATCTCATCGGCGGCCTGGCGATCCTCGGGATGTACTTCGTCAAGGACTTCCCCACGTTCTTCGGGCTGATGCTCGTCCACTCGCTCTTCTACGTGCCGACGATCTCCGTCACCAACTCGCTCGCGTTTTCCCATATGAAAAACGCCGAGAAGGAGTTCGGATTCGTGCGCATGGGAGGCACGATCGGATGGATCCTCGTTGCCTGGCCGCTCTACTTCATCCTCCAGGGGAAGACCGGCGCCGACGCCGTCGCCGCCAGCCGCAACATCTTCCTCATCTCCGGTGTGCTCTCGCTCGTCCTCGCCGGCTACTCGCTCTTCCTTCCCCACACGCCGCCGAAGCCGGCGGCGCCCGGTGACGGGGGCTTCGCCTGGTTGAAGGCGGCCAAGTTCCTCGCTCGCCCCTATCTCCTCGTGCTGTTCATCGTCACGTTCATCGACGCGGTGATCCACAACGGCTACTTCGTCATGGCGGGCGATTTCCTCGGCAGCAAGGCCGTGGGGATCAAGCCGGAATGGATCATGCCGGTGATGAGCATCGGCCAGGTGGCGGAGATCGTCACGATGGCGTTCCTCGGCTCGGTGCTTGCGAAGCTCGGCTGGAAGACGACGATGATCCTCGGGATCCTCGGCCACGCCGCCCGGTTCGGCGTCTTCGCCTTCTTCCCACAGAGCCAGGCGGTGATCATCGCCGTCCAGGTGCTCCACGGCATCTGCTACGCGTTCTTCTTCGCCACGCTCTATATCTTCATCGACGCCGCCTTCCCCAAGGACGTCCGCTCGAGCGCCCAGAGCCTCTTCAATCTCCTCGTCCTCGGCCTCGGGGATCTGGCGGCGAAGTGGCTCTTCATCCCGCTCCAGGACAGCCTCAAGACCGATGCCGGCATCGACTACCAGAAGCTGTTCCTCGTGCCGACGCTGATGGCCGTGGTGGCTGCCGGCCTCCTCCTCCTCGCCTTCTGGCCGCCGCGCCGTTTCGACGACGCCGACATCGCCAAGGACGACCACGGCACCGAGTCGCCGAACATCACCTGAGGGCTCGCGCTAGGGTGCGGCTGACGGGAACTCGGGGTCGAGCGTGGCTTCGGGGGCGCCCGTGCCCCGTCGCCGGACGTTCGCCTCGGCCTTCCGTGGCCTCGGCTCTCTCCGCGCCGCTTGCGCTTCGCCCTCCGGGCTGCGCTGACC
>JBIIQL010000039.1:0-12592 GCA_044342095.1 Pirellulales bacterium | reverse complement strand
CGAAGCGTGCCACGTGCGTCGCGAAACGCGACACGACCAACACGCCGCTCCATGCGCTCGTGCTCTTGAACGGCCCGCAGTTCGTCGAGGCGTCGCGCGTTCTCGCCCAGAAGCTCCTCTCCGAGAAGCCCGCGGCGGCCGGCGATGTTTCGCCGCTCCTTGCGGATGGGTTCGAGCGACTCACGAGCCGCCGTCCCGACGAGGCGGAGCTGGAGATTCTCCGCAGGATGCACGCCGGGCAAGTCGCCTGGTACGCGGCGCACCCCGACGAAGCCCAGAAGCTCCTCTCCGTCGGGAGCGTGGCGGCCGATCCGGCGCTCGCCCCGGTCGACGTCGCGAGCTTGGCCGCGGTCTTCAATGCCCTCCTCAACTACGACCCCACCGTGGTGAAACGATGACGATGCCCGTGCATGGAACCGCTCCGAAATCGTCCCCCGAGTCGCTTCCCGCCCCGCCGGCGATGAGCCGGCGCCAGCTTCTTTCCACGACCGGCTTGGGGTTTGGCGGGATTGCCCTCGCCGACCTCCTCGCCAGGCGTGCGGGGGCGGTTCCTGCAACGCCGCACGGCGCCCTCGACGCCTTCCATCTGCCGCCGAAGGCGAAGCGGGTGATCTATCTCTTTCAGTCCGGAGGGCCGTCGCAGCTCGATCTCTACGACTGGAAGCCGACGCTCGTCGAGCGAACCGGGGAGCAGCTTCCGGAGAGCGTCCGCGGTGGGCAGCGGCTCACCGGCATGTCGGGGAATCAGAGCTCGATTCCGCTCGTCGGCTCGCCGATGAAGTTCGCCCAGCATGGCCAGTCGGGGGCTTGGCTGTCGGAGGTCCTCCCCCACACCGCGAAGGTGGCCGACAAGATCTGCTTTCTCAAAGCGACCTACACCGAGAGCATCAACCACGGCCCCGGCGTCACGTTCATGCAGAGCGGGGCTCAGATCCCGGGCCGGCCGAGCATCGGGGCCTGGCTCGACTACGGCCTCGGTGATTCCAGCGACGATCTCCCCTCGTTCGTCGTCCTGATCACGAAGAACAAGGGGGGCCAGCCGCTCATGAGCCATCTGTGGGGCTCCGGCTTCCTCCCCACGCGCCATCAGGCGGTGCGTTTCCGCTCCGGCGGCGATCCGGTCCTCTACCTCGGAAATCCCGCCGGCGTGTCGCGGGAGAACCGCCGTGCGGCCCTCGATGGCTTGAAACAGCTCCACGAGCATCAGTTCGCCACGAATCCCGACACGGAGATCGCCGCCCGGATCGCCAACTACGAGCTCGCCTTCCGGATGCAGGCGAGCGTTCCTGACGTCACGAATCTCGCCGACGAGCCGGCCCATGTTCTCGAGAAGTACGGCCCCGGCGCCAACGACCCCGGCACCTTCGCCGCCAATTGCCTCCTCGCCCGGCGACTGGCGGAGCGGGGCGTGCGGTTCATCCAGCTCTACCATCAAGACTGGGATCATCACGGCGGCCTGCCGGGGGGGATCCGCGGTGAGGCGGGGCAGACCGACCAGCCGGCGGCGGCGCTCGTCCAGGATCTCGCCGACCGCGGCATGCTCGACGACACGCTCGTCGTCTGGGGAGGGGAGTTCGGACGAACGAACTACTGTCAGGGGCTCTACAAGCCGGGGGCCGACTTCGGCCGCGACCATCATCCCCGCTGCTTCACGATGTGGATGGCTGGCGGAGGGGTGAAAGGGGGAGTCAGCCATGGCGAGACGTGTGAGTTCGGCTACAACATCGTCCGCGATGGCGTCCATGTCCACGACTTCCACGCCACACTCATGCACCTGCTGGGAATAGACCACGAGCGGCTCACCTACCGCTTCCAAGGTCGCCGCTACCGGCTCACCGACGTCCACGGTCGCGTCATCAAAGAGATCCTTGCCTGAGAAAGCCCTAGCCCCGGAGATCCTCGCGATGAACCTGCTCAATCGAAAGTCGTTCGAGCGTGCCGACGAGGGACGGAGACGCGTCCTGCGGATGGCGGCACTGTCGGCGTTCTTCGCCGCCCGGCCCGGAGCCTATGCCGACGAATTGACGAGGACGCCCGAGCAGACGGAGGGGCCGTTCTTTCCCGACCGGCTCCCCCTCGACACCGACAACGATCTCCTCCGGATCACCGATGCGGCGACTCCCGCCGATGGCGAGGTGAGCTGGTTTTCCGGGGCGGTGATCGACGCGACGGGCAATCCGCTGCGCGGGGCGCTTGTCGAGATCTGGCAGTGCGATGCCCACGGGGCGTATCTCCATTCGAGGAGCGGCAATGCCGACAAGCGTGACGGGCATTTCCAGGGCTATGGCCGGTTCCTGACCGGGCTTTCCGGGGAATACGGCTTCCGGACGATCCGGCCGGTCGCCTACCCCGGCCGCGCTCCCCACATCCACGTCAAGGTAAGCCGTGGTGACCGCCATCTCCTCACGACGCAGTGCTACGTGAAGGGGGATCCGGGGAACGGCCGGGACGGAATCTTCAGGTCGCTTTCGCCGCGCGACGCGGCCGCGGTCGTCGCCGATTTCGTCCCGATCGAGGGCTCTCGGATCGGCGAGCTCGCGGCCCGCTGGGACATCGTCCTCGGGGTCACCCCCGAGGATGGCTGACCTGCCGCCTCGGAAGCGGTAGACTCTCCGGTCGTTCGAATCCGTCAGGCGTCTGCCCCATCCGAGCCACGTTCGTCGTCACGATTTTTCCGACAGGAGACCTCCGATGCCCTCCCTTTCCCGCCGCTGTCTCGCCGCGTTCTCGCTCCTCCTCGGAGCCGCTGCGGCCCTGCCGGCCGCCGAACTCACGATCGGCTCCACCGCGCCGGCGATCGACGTCGAGTATTGGGTGCAGGACGGCGAGGGGAAATACAAGCCGGTCACGGAGTTCGAGAAGGGCAAGGTCTACGTCGTCGAGTTCTGGGCGACCTGGTGTGGCCCCTGCATCATGAGCATGCCCCACATCGCCCAACTCCAAGCCGACTACGCCGACAAGGACGTTCAGGTCATCAGCATCAGCGACGAGGATCTCGACACGGTCAAGGAGTTTCTCGAGCGTGACAACGGCGAGGGGGAGACGTTCGCCGAGGTGACGAAGGGCTACTGCCTGACGACCGACCCCGACAAGTCGGTCTACGCCGATTACATGCAAGCAGCCGGTCAGAACGGCATCCCCACGGCCTTCATCGTCGGCAAGACCGGCGAGATCGAGTGGATCGGCCATCCGATGGAGATGGATGGGCCGCTCGCCGAGATCGTCGACGGCAGTTGGGATCGAGCCGTCCATGCCGAAGAGATGGCGGAGATGCAAAAGGTGAACCAGGTCTTCGCCGAGATCCGTGGGCTGCTCCAGGCCGACAAGGGGGACGAGGCGGCCGAGATGATCGACGAGATGATCGCCGGGGCGAAGAACCCGCGCGTCAAGCAGACGCTCCAGCAGGTCCGCGGCCAACTCGACCAGATCCGTCTCCAGATGGCGATCCAGGGGGGGGGCGAGAAGGCCGCCGCGGCGTTTTCAAAGCTCGCCGAGGGGCAGGCCGAGTCGGCCGAAGGGCTCAATGGCTTGGCGTGGATGATCGTGACCCTCGCCGAGCGCGGGGCGCCGATCGATGACGCCCTGACGGCCGCCGCGACCGAGGCCGCCGAGAAGGCCGCCAAGCTCGACCCCGAGAATGGCCCGGTCCTCGATACGCTCGCCCATCTCTACGCGATGCAGGGGGACGTGAAGAAGGCGATCGCCGCTCAGCGGAAGGCCGTCGCCCTCGGTGGGCCGATGGCGGAACCGATGAAGGCTTACCTCGAGGAACTCGAGGCGAAGGCCAAGTGACCGCCGTCCTGCAGGCGCTTTCCACGCGGCTCACGAGACATCGCTGAAGTAGAGCGCGATCGCCGCCGTCATCAACATGGCGGCGGCGATCCGCTTCAGCAACGTGGCCCGATCGACCTGCTCCTCGAGGTCGTGCCAGCCGGCATGGGCGAGGGCGGCCCCGAGCACGACTGACATCACGCCGCGCGTGCTCTGGAGGATGTTGCCGAAGACGGCCCCGACCTGCCCCAGACAGGCGTAGAGCGCGGTCATCGCCAACAGCCAGACCAGCGCGTACTGCACCGATGGCATCCAGCCCCCGGCCGACCGTGGCCACATCCGCGGGGCCGCTGGGAGGAGCAGTGCCCCGCAGGCCGCGTAGGTGATCGCCATCCCGAGAACGCCGGCGTGGAAGCGGCCGATCGGCGCGGCGCCTCCGTCGGCAAGGGCGCCGATGAGGGCGACGATGTTGAGATCGGCGATCGCGAAGCAGAGGCAGGCGACGAGCATGAGGCCGAGGACGAGCGGAGGAATCCGGTCGTCACCGCGCTGGAGAACGAGCGCCGCCGTGACCGAAAGGCCGACGGCCATCCATTGCCGGCCGTCGAGCGGGGACCCGAGCACGAAGGAGACGATGCCGGCGAGCATCGCGATCTTGAGTCCCAGAAGCGGCGAGAGCCGCGACGCTGGGACGCGCGTGAGGGCTGCGAAGAAGCAGCCCTGCCCGACGAGGTAGACCGCCGCACAGACGATCGCCGGCGGGAGGAAGGCCCCTGGATCCGGGCCGCCGCCGCTGGGCCAGAGGGCCACGCAGAGCGGAATCGAGACGACCCCCATCAGTCCATGGGCCTGGACGATGAGCCTCGGCCCCCCTTCCCTCCCCTGCAATTCCGGGTGGCTGAGACACGCGTGCCGGGAGACGAGATACGAAAGCGCGCTGAACAGCGCCGCGAGGAGACCGGCGACGACACCGATCGTGGGGGCAGTCAAGAAATGGGATCCGAGAGGGTGGGCGGGGCTATGGCCGGGTGACCGCTGCGGTCACGAGCATTTCGACGCGGCAGGTTCCCCCGAGCCCCGATTGGACGCGGGCGCGGACGGGGGGATGCCCCTGCGGCACCCAGGCGTCCCAGAGCTCGTCGAGGGTGGCCGCGTCGGCCAGGTCGGCGAGGTGGATGACGATCTGGATCAGACGCGTGCGATCGCTGCCGATCGTGGGGAGCGTCGCGTCGATCTGGGCAAGGACCTGCCCGATCTGGCCGCGGGCATCGAGAGCCGAGTCTTCGGCGACCTCGACCCAAGAGGCCGTGTCGCCATGGATGACGACATCGGCAAAGCGCGGGGTGGTGACGAGGCGGTGGAGAGGGGGCATCGTGGCTCCGGGAAGGGGCGCGAGTGAGAGAGTGTAGCACTCCCGGGATGGCCGGATGGCCCTCGCCCCGGTGGCAGGATCGCTGCGATCGTCACGACCGTCTGCCTCGCCCCCTCCCGCGGAGCGTTCCGGACCGTTCCGACCCCTACGAAGGGCTCCGTGCCAGAAAGCGGCCTGTAGAGTTCCTTTTGGAAAGGACTCCCCATGGCTACCGCTGATGCTCCGTACCGAGACGTCGAGGCCCTCGCCCCACCACAGTCCGGGCGCCCATCCGGCCGTGCCTCTGCCGCGGCGCGGCCTCCCGTCGAGGCTGCCCCAGCAGCGCCGCCGCGCGATCGGGTTCGAGACATCACGGCGCTGGTGCTTCTCGCCGCGTCGACGTTCGTGCTGGCGTCCCTGGCGACCTTCGACGCCGCCGATCCCCCCGTCCCGCACGCCTTTCCGCCGAATGCGCGGGCGCTCAACGCCTGCGGCGCGGTCGGCTCGTTCCTCGCGGGCTTGGCTTACCGCTGGCTCGGGATCGCCGCGTGGATCGGCCTGGCGCTCGTCGCGGCGCTCGACGTCGCGCTCCTCCGCCGCCGTGTCCTCCCCGATCTGCCTCTGCGCACCGTGGGCGCCATCCTCGCCACGGTCGGCTCCGCCACGCTCCTGGCGATGTTTCTCCCCGACTCTCTTCCCCGTCCCGTCTGGGGGCCGGGGGGCGCCGTCGGCGCCACAGGCCGACTGTTCGCCGAGGGCATGCTCGCTCACACCGGGGCGGCGATCGTCGTCAGCGGGATCACGGCCGCCGGGCTGTTTCTCGTCTGTGACACCATGCTCCTCCGCCTGGCGGCCTTCGTGGCGAGCATCGGCGGCGTGATCGTCGGAGGCCTGGCCACGCTGTTCGCGCGCCGTGAGACGGTCGCCGGCGTCCCTGCGGAGTCTGCCGTCGCCTCGGTCGCCGCTCCCGTCGAGCCGACGTGGTGGCAGCGGCGCCGCGGTGCCGCCAAGCCGGTCGGCAGTGTCTCGAGCGAGGCGACGGAAACCGATTCCGAGGACGATTCCGCCGCCGACGCCGATTCACAAGGCCCGACAATCAAGGTCCGGAAGCCCCCGGCAAGGCCCGCGGCCGAGGAATCGACGTTCGAGCCCGATGAGGTCGAGGAGGGCTACGACGAGGCCGACGACGAGGATTCATCGGAGGCGTCCTCGGTCGATGCGCCCGCGGCCGCGCAGGTGCCGATCAAGTCGCTCGCCAGCCGGCGGCGGCCGATGGAGGTCCACGTCGACGAAGGTTCGACCGGGGCCGACTATGAACTCCCTTCGCTCGAACTCCTCCTCCCCACCGAGCATCTCCGGCAGGACGAGCAGGAGAGCGAGGTGAGGGAACGGGCGCGGATGCTCGAAAAGACGTTCGCCGAGTTTGGATTCAAAGTTCGCGTCGTCGAGATCGAGACCGGCCCGGTGATCTCGCAGTACGAGATCGAACTCGAGGCGGGATTGCGCCTCGCGAAGATCGTCAATCTCGCCGACGACCTGGCGATCGCGCTGCGGGTGCCGAGCGTCCGCATCGTCGCCCCGATCCCCGGCAAGAACTCCGTCGGTATCGAGGTTCCCAACACGACCCGGCAGATGGTCCGCCTCCGCGAGGTGATGGAGGAGACGCAGGCCAAGGCGAAGACACTGAAGATCCCGCTGTTCCTCGGCAAGGACGTGGCGGGCAATCCGATGGTGGTCGACATGGCCTCGATGCCCCACCTCCTCATCGCCGGCCGGACCGGCACCGGGAAGAGCGTGTGTCTCAACTCGCTCATCCTGTCGATGATCATGACCCGCCGCCCCGACGAGGTGCGGATGCTCATGATCGACCCGAAGATGGTCGAGCTCACCCCCTACAAGTCGCTCCCCCATCTCATGCATCCGGTCGTCACCGACATGAAGAAGGCGGAGGCGATCCTCGCCTGGGCGGTGGAGAAGATGGAGGAACGCTACGCCCTCCTGGCGAAGGTCGGCGTCCGCCACCTCACGGCCTACAACGCGCTCGGCCGCGACGAACTCATCAAGCGGATCGGACCGGAGACCGACGAGGAGGCGGCGGCGATCCCCACGACGATGCCGTTCATCGTCATGATCGCCGACGAGATCGCCGACATGATGATGACCGCCGGCAAGGAGATCGAGCAGCACATCATCCGGCTGGCGCAGAAGAGCCGGGCCGTCGGCATCCATCTCGTCCTCGCCACGCAGAAACCGACCGTCGACGTCATCACCGGTCTCATCAAGAGCAACCTGCCGGCGCGGATCGCGTTCCAGGTGGCCAGTCGGACCGACAGCCGCGTCGTTCTCGACGAGTGCGGCGCCGACCGTCTCCTCGGCAACGGCGACATGCTCTTCCTCTCCCCCGGCACGAGCCAAATCCTCCGTGGCCAGGGCACCTACCTCTCCGACGAGGAGATCACCCGGGTGATGGCGGCGGTGGGGACGAGCGAGCCGCAATATGCGGCGGAACTCGTGAATCTCCAGCCGGCTCCGTCCGGCGACGCGGCGGCTGCCGGATCGCCGAAGGACAAGGACGACATGTACGACGCCGCCGTCGAGGTGGTGATCCGTGAGGGGCGTGGGAGCGTGTCGCTCCTCCAGCGGGCCCTCGGGGTGGGCTACGGCCGTGGGGCCCGCCTCATCGATTTCATGGCCGAGGACGGCGTCGTCGGGCTCTACGCCGGGTCGCAGGCCCGCGAGATCCTCCTCACGATGGAACAGTGGGAGGCGAAGAAGGCGGCGCGGAACGCGCCGGTCTCGCCGTCGCCCCGCCGCCTCAAGATCCAGCCGCACGACGACGCGAAGGGGGATCCGGCCGGCAAGCCTTCGCGGGCCGAAAAGCCGGCGAAGCGGAAGCCGACCCGAGGGGTCGACATGACGGCTCATGCGGCGTCCATGAAGCCTGTTCCTGGTGCGGCGGCCGTCCCCGGGGCCCCGGCCCTCCCCGGGCTGCCATCGATCGCCGTTCGGCCGCTGGGTGTCTCTCCGCACGATGCGGCTGATGACGAGGATGAGAAGCGCGATGACCACGACGACCACGTTGCGCTCCCCGGCGGCCGCGCTCGCCTCGCCCGACAGGCTGCCCCGGTCGAGGAGGAGATCGAGGACGACGAGCAGGCCTCCGGCGAATGGGATGACGCCTCCGAGGCCACCGACGCCGAGGACGACGTCGAGGACGCCTTCGCCGAGGAGGACGAGTCGGAATCGTTCATCGTCGACTCCGACGACCCGGGCTCGGATGGCAACGACGAGGAAGGCGATGAAGAGGAGTACGAGGAGGAGGACTAGCCCTGGTTGGGGGCGTGGGAAACTGCTCTTTTTCCGCTATACTTTCGACCGCTTCGTGGCCGGTCCCCTTCCCCGGGGGCCGGCCCGATCTTTTCCCAGGAGTGACCCGTGCGCACGATCGAGATCTACGACACCACACTCCGCGACGGCAGCCAGGGGGAAGGGGTCAATTTCTCGCTCGAGGACAAACTCGCGATCACGCAGCGTCTCGATGCGGCGGGGATCGATTTCATCGAGGGGGGCTATCCGCTCTCCAATCCCAAGGACGCCCAGTATTTCGCCCGCGTCCGCGAACTCGAGCTTGGCCATTCGCGGGTCGTGGCCTTCGGGATGACCCGCCGCCGCGGTATGCCGGCGGCCGATGATCCCGGCATGAAGGCCCTCGTCGAGGCCGGCACCTCGGTCGTGACGATCGTCGGCAAGACGTCTGCCTTCCACGTCACCGAGGTGCTCGGCGTGACGCGCGAGGAAAACCTCGCCATGATCGCCGATACCGTCGCCTTCCTTCGCGGGGCCGGCCGCGAGGTGTTTTACGATGCCGAGCATTTCTTCGATGGCTGGAAACTCGATGCCGGCTACGCCGCCGAGACGATCCTCGCCGCGGCCCGTGCCGGGGCGACCCGGATCGTCCTCTGCGACACCAACGGCGGCACGCTCCCTCACGAGGTGGCGACTATCGTCCGCGAAGCCAGCGCCGTCCTCCGTGAGGCCGATCTCGACGTCGCCATCGGGATCCACTGCCACAACGACTGCGACGTGGCCGTCGCCAATTCGCTCGCGGCCGTCGACGCTGGGGCCGCGCAGGTCCAAGGGACGATCAACGGCATCGGCGAGCGCTGCGGCAACGCCGACCTGATCTCGGTCGTCGCCAACCTTGCCCTCAAGCTCCACGGATTCCGCGCGCTCAAAGGGACCGGCACGCGCCACCTCACGGAGCTTTCTCGCTTCGTCTACGAGACGGCCAACATGGTCTACCGAGCCGGTCAGCCGTTCGTGGGGACGAGCGCCTTCGCCCACAAGGGAGGAATGCACGTCCACGCCGTCGCCAAGGCGACCGAGTCGTACGAGCACATTCCGCCGGAGGCGGTGGGGAACGAGCGGCGGATCCTCGTCAGCGAGTTGTCGGGCCGCTCGAACATCCAGGCGATGGTGACGCGTCCGGACGTCCGCAACGATCGGGTGCTCCTCGACAAGGTTCTGGCGGAAGTCTGTCGGCTCGAGAACGAGGGCTGGCAGTTCGAGGCGGCCGGGGCCTCGTTCGATCTCCTCGTCGACCGCTGTGCCGGCACCTTCCGGCCCCCGTTCGAGAAGCTCTCCTACAACGTCGCCGTCGAGAGTCGCGGGCGGGCCGGTGCCGCCGCGGCGACCGGGGATGGGGCCGTGACGACCGACGAGATCCGCACCGAGGCGACGGTGAAGCTCGTCGTCGCCGGGGCGGTTCGCCACGAGGTGGCGGAGGGGGACGGGCCGGTGAACGCCCTCGACGCCGCCCTCCGCAAGGCGCTCGGGTCGGTCCATCCGGCGGTCGAGCGGATGGCGCTGCTCGATTACAAGGTGCGCGTGATCAATGCCCAAGAGGGGACGGCGGCGAAGGTCCGCGTCTCGATCGAGTCGACCGACGGCGAGTCAGTGTGGGGGACGGTGGGCGTGAGCGAGAACGTCATCGAGGCCAGTTGGCTGGCGCTTGCCGATTCGTTCTCGTTCTTTTTGAGTCGGTCTGCAGCCGAGGGCTGAGCGGGCGGCCGCTCACCGCGCCAAGCCGGCGAGTCGGGCGGTCTCTTCATAGCCCCTGAGCCCTTCGGTGGCACCGAGGCCGGTCACGCAGCAGGCCGCCGTCGCGGCGCCGAGGAGGCCGGCGTCGCGGGCGGGCATCCCCCGGAGAAGCCCGGTGAGGAGTCCGGCGAGGAGGGAGTCGCCGGCGCCGGTCGTGTCGACGACCGGGCCCGGGGCCGCGACGCAGGGGATTTCGAGCCATTCGCCCGGGCGCGGCGAGAGGAGCGTACCCTGCGTGCCGAGCTTCACGCCGACGAGTCCTGCCGCGCCGTGGGAGCGATAGCAATCGACGATGCCGCGGGGATCGTCGAGGCCGGTCTGATGGCGGGCCTCGTCGAGGCTCGGCACGTAGACGTCGACGAGCGGAAGTGCGGGTGCCACCTGGGCGAGCGTGCCGCCGCTGCCGGCGGTTTCGAGGGCGACCTGGCAACCGGTGGCGCGAATCGCGGCGAGGGCTGCGGCGAGATCGGCCTCGAGGGCGGGAAGGAGCCCGAGGTAGCCGACGAGGGCGAGGCGGGCCGCGCCAAAGTGCGGCAGTTGGCGGCGGATAAAAGCGAGGTCGATCGTCGCCGGGGCCCCGCCATGGTGGGCGAAGCTCCGCTCACCGCTGGGATCGATGAGAACGGCGGTCGTGCTCGTGGCGACGGTGGGGCTCGCCTCGAGGGCCGCGGTCGCGATCCCCTCCCCCGTGAGGGTCGAGCGGATCACATCGCCCCACACATCGGTGCCGACGAGGCTCGACGCGGCGACCTTCATCCCTAGCCGGGCCATCGCCGTGCCGGTGTTGCAGACGATTCCGCCGGTCGTGACCCGGATCGGATCGACATGGAAGAGTTTGCCGGCGCCGGGGGCCACCGTGAGGGGGACGGGGCGAACGAGGATGTCGGCGACGCAGGTGCCGCAGAGGATCACATCGCAGGGGGGGCAAGCCTGAGAAGCAGCGGCGAAGTCACGGGACGCGGACATGCTCGACTCGCGAAGGGAGATGAAAATCCTGCGGGGGGCAACGGAAGGCAGGATAGCCAATCGGCGTCGCCGGTCGCCAGAATGGATCTTTTGGGTTTCTCCCCGCACTCTTCCCAGGGAATCGTTGTCATGGCGATCCGCTCCCCGCTTGTCGATGCCTACCACGCTCGTCTCTCCCCGGCCGAGCGGAAGGCGCTCGAGCAGATCCGGGCGGCCGTTCACGCCGCATGCCCGGGGGCGGAAGAATGCCTGTCGTACGGGATGCCGGCGGTGAAGTTCGAGGGGAAGCCACTCGTCGGCTGGCGGGCGGCGGCGAAGCACGGGGCCTTCCATCCCTTGAGCGGGGCGACGGTGGCGACCTGCCAAGAAGCGCTTGCCGACTACGATACGAGCAAGGGAACGATCCGCTTTCCCTTCGACGGCGTCCTGCCGGCAAAACTCGTCAAGCTCCTCGTCGCCACGCGGATCCGTGAGAACAGGCAGGAGAACCGCCAGGAGGGCGAGAAAGCAAAGCAGGCGGGCAAGTCGCCC
This sequence comes from Pirellulales bacterium, assembly GCA_044342095.1. Lineage (GTDB taxonomy): Bacteria > Planctomycetota > Planctomycetia > Pirellulales > UBA1268 > QWOP01. The sequence goes on along the minus strand of JBIIQL010000039.1, from coordinate 873 downwards.
GTCACAACTGCAGGGAAGGCAACGATCGCGAAAAAGCCGCCCCTCAAGAAGAACGTGGCCAGGAAGAAGAATGGGGTGAAAAAAACCACCGCGGAGCGATCGTGATCCGTTCTCCAGGGGGAAGGGCCGATCGCAGCCAACCTTGCTCCGCCTCTGAGCCTCGAATAGGTTTGATCTCTTTCGCCGCGACGTTCGAGCCCACGGCAGCCCCTTGGGGCGAACGATCCGCGGCCCGTTCCCCTCCCACGGCTTGGCGCTCGATGGACCTCTGCCGTCTTCCACCGCTGCTCCTGTTGCTTCTGGCCACCAGCCAGGCTGCGGCGGCCGATCCGGCGGCGCTGTGGTCGACGCGGGTGCAGCCCCTCTTGGACAGGCACTGCGTCAAGTGCCATGGCCCGATCGAGAAGCACGGCGGCCTGGAACTCGACACGCCGGAGGCGGTGCTCTCAGGAGGCGATTCCGGGGCGGTGGTCGTGGCGGGGGAGCCTGACTCGAGCCCACTTGCCGTGAATCTCGCCGCGGGGGCCGAGGCGCACATGCCCCCCGACAAGCAACTCTCCGACGAAGACCGCGAGATTGTCCGGGCTTGGATCATCGCCCTGGGAAACGTCCCGGCCGAGCCAGCAGTGAGTCCCTCCGGGCCAGCGGCGCAAACGCGGACGTTCGCGACGGTGACCGAGGCGATCGACGTCCTCATGGCTGAGGCGTGGGCCCGGCAGGGGATCGAGCCGGCTCCTCCGGTCGACGATGCTGTCTGGTGCCGGCGAGTCTGGCTCGATCTGGCCGGGCGGATCCCGACCGAAGCCGAACAGCGCGACTTCCTCCAGGCGCCGAGCGACACGCGCCGCGCGGCGCTCGTCGATCGGCTCCTCG
>JBIIQL010000453.1:0-3668 GCA_044342095.1 Pirellulales bacterium | reverse complement strand
ATGCGGGCAGCCATCGGGGCTGAACAGGGCGCTCGATTCCTCTCCCCTCGCCGTGACGTAGGCGACGAGATCGAGGACCTCGTCGCGGGTGAGCTTGTCGAGGAGCCCCTTGGGCATGATCGACACCGGCGAGGCGATCCGTTCCTCGATGTCGGTCTTCTTGATCCGGATCGGCTCGGCGCTCGCGACGGGGTTTTCGACGAGGGCCAACTCCTCCGGCGTGTCGGCGACGACCATGCCTGTCAACCGCCGGCCGTCGTCGGTGACGACCGTCGTCGAGCGGTACTTCTCCTCGATCCGCAGCGACGGATCGAGGATGTGCTTGGTGACCTCGATCGCGGTCATCTTGGCGTCGAGCTTGGCCAGTTCCGGGCCGAACTGGTTCCCCGCCTCGCCGAGCTTGTGGCAGGAGACGCAACTGGCCGTCCGGAACAGCTCTCGGCCATGGACGAACGACCGCCCCTTCTCCATGCCGTTGACGCTCCCTTCGAGATCGGCGAGCGTCCATTCCGTCCGCGGGCGACGGTCCTTGAGGAGGTCGTCCTTGATGGTGAGCGGATGGGCGGCAAGGTAGGCCGCCGGATCGGCCAGATACCCCTCGAGATCATCGACGACGTACATCGCCCCGTACATCCGCCGCCAGTGGCCCGGGTAGGTGCAGACATAGGGATAGACGCCGGGCTCCGTCGGAGCGTTGAAGGTGAGCTTCTGCGCGGCCTGCGGTTGGAGGAGCGTGCTCGCCACGAGAACGTCGGCCGACTCCGGCACGAACGCCCGCTTGGCGAACGACGCATCCTGGGAGAGCCTCTCGGCGATCTCACCGAGGGCCTGCATCGAGCCCGGCTTGGCGACGACGAAGTTGTGGGGCATGACGTCGGCGTTCTGGAGAACGAACAACACCGGCTTGCCCGCCTGGATGGCGATCGTTTCCTTGTCGTAGTTCATCCGCTCGTAGACCGTGCCGATGCGGACGACGCGCACTCCAAGATCGGCAAGCTCCGCCCGGCGCGCCTTCCCTTCGGCCGCGGGAAGGAGCGTCGTGAGATTCTCGGCGAACTGCCAGGCGGCGAGCCCCGCATCGCTCGAGCGCTGCTCGACCGAGGCGGTTCGCATCGATGAGATCAGTGCGTCGAGCATTGGGGCGGCCTGCGCGGCAGGCCACTGAGCCACCGGGATCTTCTCGAGGGCCGCGATCGCCGCATCGCGATCCTCACCCTTGATGACGAACGGCGCGATCCGCTCGAACACTTCCTGCTCGCGGCCGCGCACCCCGGCGAGCGCTCCGAACGCGGCCCGGCGGACGGCGGCCGTCAACCGCGCTTCCTCGCTGGCGACGGCGATCTCGCTCGACGTCTCGGGCGCCGGCTGGTTCTCTACCTTGAACAGTTCCTGTCGCTCGCCATCGAGGATCGAGAGCTTGAAATCCTTGAGGCGGCCGGCGAGACCGTCGCCACGGTTGAAGATCACGATCCGGTCGATCGCCTTCGGGCTGCCGAGATCGACTTCCCACCAGGGATTCTCGATTCCTTCCTGCGTGTGGGTTTGGCCGTTCCTGCCATATTCGGGATCGGTGTTGCCGTCGATCCCGCGGCCCGGCTCGCCGCCGGCGGCGACGTTGACTTGGGTCGCTTTACCGGCCCGGGCGAGATTGTCGTTGCCGGCGTAGACCTCCACTTCGGCGAGCGTCAGCGTTCGCTGCTTCCCCGGGAGCTCGACGCGGACGAACCGGCCGACCGTCCCGGGCTTGACCGCCGCGGCGCCGGGGAGGCCGTCGACGAGCGGGAGAACCCGGTCGTAGAGGCTCGTGCGGACGCCCGGATCGCTCACCAGCGGCAGGGCCTCGACCATGTCGACGAGCCGGCGTGGCTCCGCCTTGGCCAGCTCCCACACCTTCACGCTCGGGTCGCCGCCGCCGAGGGCGTCGATCGCCGTAAGAGCGACATAGCCGATGCGGCGCAGCTGCGGGCGGCGGGCCGAGGTGGCCATCCGTTCCATGTCACCGCGGAGCTCGGCAAGCTCGCTGGCCGGTCGCGAGAGGAGGACACGGATGAGATCGAACACCGTGGCCGAATCGACGGCCCCCTCACGGGCGTCAAGCGCGCTCAAGGCATCGACGGTGACGCGGACGACGCTCGTGGAGTCGGCGGCGGCGAGTCCTTCGACCGCCTCCTGGCGGAGCCGCTCGTCGAGGCCGGGGCGGAGGAGCATTTCGCGGAAGACCACGGGCGACCGCGGCTCGGCGACGAGCTCGTCGTTGGTGAGCGACCGGTAGAGGAATCGCTTCCCGGCATCGGTCGTGAAGGCGATCGTCTGCTTCGCCTCACGGGCGGCGCGGAACTCCGGCTCGAGGACGCGGGCTGATTCCCTCTTGACGTAGTCCATGTGACGATCGGCGGGATATTCGCCTGCCACGGCGAGGGCCTCGATGGCAGCGGGATTGCGGAGATACGTCGCCGTGCGGACCGCCTCGAGGCGGACGCGCGGGCTCTCGTCACCGGCGCCACGCACCACCCATTCCAGAGCCTTGGGCACCCGATCGGCGACCCCCGCCAGGACGCGCATCGCGGCGGCCCGGGAACGAGCGTCGGCGCTCGTGAGCACCTGCTCGAGGAGGGTCAGCGGCACTTGATCGAAGTGGCGGAGCGTCCACAGCCCTTCGAGCCGGTCGTGCTCGAAGGAAGGCGACTTCGGATCGAGCTTCGCGATCCAGGCGGTCACGGCTGGCACGACCTCCCCCTCGGGGCGGCCGTCAAGCTCGAGCTTGGCCCGGTAGCGGACCCGATCGATCGGGTCTGCGAGGAGCTTGACGAGCTCGGCGACGGGACGGCCTCCGATCGGCACCGGCTTGGCCACCGGCTTGCCGTCCATCACGACCCGGTAGACGCGACCGTGGATCCGGTCGCGGCTGGGGTCGCGGAGGTTGTGCTGCATGTGGCCGATGATCGGGTTTTGCCAATCGGTGAAATAGATGGCGCCGTCGGGCCCCATCTCGAGATCGGCCGGACGGAAGTTCGGATCGCTCGACGAGATGATCGGCTCGACTTCGGTCGCCTCCGGATAGCTCCCGTCTCCCTTGTCGAGCTTGTACTGGAGGATCCCCTGGAAGCCGATCACGTTGCCAACGAGGAGATTTCCCTGGAACTCGGCCGGGAAGTGGGGGCTCGAGAGAAACTCGATCCCGGGGCAGGGGCGGGTGCGCTGGTTGTAGACACTCGGAGCGCCGCCATGTTTGTCCATCCCGTTGAGACGCGTCGAGAACACCGAGCCCCAGTAGGGGACCGATCCTGTGCCGTCGACGACGATGTCATCCCCCCACGCGTTGAAGGCATGGCCGTGGGGATTGGCGAAGCCGTAGGAGGTGTAGAGGCCGAACTTCCCCGTCCGCGGCTCGTACTTGAACACCGCGCCGTTGGCGACGCGCACCGGAGGGCCCCACGGCGTCTCCCCTTGGGAGTGGTGGAAGGTGCCTTCCTGGAAGTAGACGGAGCCGGAGGGATCGAAGGTGAAGCTGTTGGCGGCGTGGTGGGTGTCGGCGGTGTCGAGGCCGCCGATGATCCGCGTCTTGATGTCGTAGTCGTCGTCGCCGTCGGTGTCCTCGAGGTAGAGGATGTCGGGACCCTGCGCGACGATCACGCCCTTCCCCCAGAACTCGAAGCCGGTGGGATTGT
>JBIIQL010000452.1:0-3669 GCA_044342095.1 Pirellulales bacterium | reverse complement strand
CAGGAAGAACCGTGTCATGAATCGCTATTGGATCGCGGGGGCCGGAACTGGAGCCTCGGCCGGCGGAACGATCTTGGCGAGGCTGTCGATGCCACCGGAGAGGGCGGCGAGATAATCGGCGACGACGTTCATCGCCTCCTCGAAGTAGTAATCCCGCTTCACGATCGGCCGTTGCGGATCGGTCTGCTCCTCGAGTTTCTTCTCCTCGTCGTCGGCGGCCCTGCCTTCGTTCCACTGCTTCGCAAACTCATCCTCGCGGAGCGAAATGGTCTTCTCGCTCTTACGCCGCTTGTACTGCTCGATGTCGCGGGCGACCTTTTCGAAGTCACCACTGGCCGCCACGCGCTGCCCGGAACGGTCGCGGAGCGTGGAGAGCATGGCCGGGGGGACAAGCCCGCTCGGCTGGAAGTTGGCCGGCGGCACTTTGTCGAACTCGATGGCATGGTCGAGATCTCCCTCACCGACGGGAAGGTGGGTGGTGATGCTCGGCAATTCCACGTCACTCTTCACCCCCTCGAGTTGCGTGGAAAGCCCGCCGGGGCGGTAAAACTGCTGCATCGTGATCTTGATCGCGCCCAGTGAGGGGGCGTTGGGGAGCCGCTGGAAGAGCTGCCGACCGAGGTCGATGAGGCTCTGAACCGTCCCCTTGCCGTGCGTGGCATTGTCGCCGATGACGAGCCCACGGCCGTAGTCCTGGATCGCCCCGGCGACGATCTCGCTGGCGCTGGCGCTGAACTTGTTGGTGAGGACGACGAGCGGTCCGTCCCACGACACGCCGGCATCGACGTCGTCGTACTGCTGGACCCTCTTCTCGGCATCCTTGACCTGGACGACCGGCCCCTTGTCGATGAACAGGCCCGTCAGAGAGATCGCCTCGGGGAGCGATCCGCCGCCGTTGTTGCGGAGGTCGAGGCAGATGCAATCGACTCCCTTCGTGCGGAAGTCGTCGATCAGCCGCTTCGTGTCGCGAGTGCTGCTCTTGTAGTCGGCCTGGCCCTGCCGGGCGCCGGCCATGTCCATGTAGAAGCTCGGCAGATTGATGTAGCCGATCCGCCAGGGGCTGCCATCGGGCTTGCGGCCGGTCTCGATGAGCTCGCCGCGGGCCTCGCTGTCCTTGAGTTCGATCTTCGCCCGGGTGATGTCGTATTCCTTCGGCGCCGTCTGCCCGACGGGAATGACCTTGAGGCGGACGATCGTTCCCCGCTTGCCGCGGATGAGCTTCACGACCTCGTTGAGGTTCATGTCGACGACGTCGACGATGTCCCCCTCGGTCCCCTGCCCGACGCCGATGACGCGGTCCTTCTTCGTGAGCCGACCGTCCCGGTCGGCGGCACCGCCGGGAACGATCTCCGCGACGGTGGTGTAGCCATCCTCGCTCTTGAGCGAGGCCCCGATGCCGTCGAGCTGGAGCCGCATCCCGATCTCGAAGTTCTCGAGGGTGCCGGGGGACATGAAGCTCGTGTGCGGGTCGAGGGAGCTGGTGAGGCTCGTGAGATACGACTCGAGGAGCTCGTCGGCCGTCATTTGGTGCATCCGCTTGGCGAAGCTGCGGTAGCGGCGCGTGAGCTTGTCCTTCGCTTCCTCGGGGGGCGTCTTCTCCATCTTTTGGATGAGGAGGTCGTACTTGATCCGCTTCCGCCAGTTGTCGACCGCCTCGGCCTCGCTCTGGGCCCATTTGGTTTCGTCGCGGTCGACGACGATCGACTCGTCCTGGTTGAAATCGAGCGGCTCCGAGAGGAACTTCTCGACCAGCGGCACGCGCGAGTCGACCCGCTCGAGAAACCGCTTGAAGACCTCGTAGGCGAAGGAGACGTCGCCCCGTTTGACGAGGTCGTCGAGCATCTCCCGCTTCTGCACGAAGCCGTCGACGTCGCTTTGGAGGAAGTAGATCTTCATCGGGTCGAGGGCCTCGAGGAAGATCCCGAACCAACGGCGGGCGATCTCGTCGTCGATCGGGTGGTGGGTGAAGTGCTCGCGCTCGATGTAGCTCTTCACCGCGAGGGTGATCTGGCGGTCGTTCGGCCCGGGCTTGGAGGCCGCAGCGGGCGCGGCGGCCGGAGCCGGGTCTTGGGCGAGGAGCCGCCCGACGGGGAGAAGGGCCAACGCGATCAGCAGCCACCGGCCGAGCACCGTCGAGGCCACCCGCCCGCGGTGAGCCGTTGCCGTCCGTCCATTTCGCCGACCTTCGGACGTATCGATGACCGTCGTGTCCACGCCTGGCTCCTTCACTTCGCGTTTCCTCTCACCCGACCACGCATTGTGACAGGTTCCTTCTTCCCTGACGAGGTAAAAAACGCCCTCCTCTTTCGCCGCCTGCCCGCTCCGCCCCCCGGCCCGCGTGAAGAAGGGGAAATCGCTTCCCCAAGGCCGATTCGCTCCGCTGGCGCCCTCAGGCCCTGGGAGCAAGCGTGGGCTCGAGGGCCTCGACGGCCCGCGCCACCAGGGCCCGCGCTACCTCGGGCTCGGCGCCGAGGCGGGGGACGACGACCCATTCGATCGACGGATGGCGGGATCGTGCCAGCTCCACCGCCTCGCGGACCTGTTCCTCGACCCGGCCACGGAAGAGCAGGTGCGGCTGTACGAGGACTCGGCGTGGGATGACTCCGGAGCGTGACGGATCGACGATCGCTTCGAGCGCCTCCTCGACCGTCGGTCGCGCCGCAGCGACGAACCCCACCCCGATCCTCCCCGGGCCCGGGGGGATCGGCAGCGCCGCACACGCCGCTGGGGGAAGCCCGCGGCCGCAAATCGCCGCCGGCTCTCCCGAGCGGCAGAGGGGAGCGGCGGCGCACGCCCGCGTTGCCTCGAGGAAGGAGCTCAGCTGCGCCGCGGCGGCGGGGTCGCTTGCGCCCCGGCCGACGAACACGATCGCCTCGGCCGCGGGATCGAGGGACGGCAGGGCGTGCTGCGTCTCCTCGCGCCGGCGCCGCGACAGCCGGACAAGTTCGGGATGATGCCCGAGGGCGGCCGCTTGAACCACATCCACGGTCATCCGCAACTCGGCCGCAGCCGCGGCGAGCGCCTCGGGCAGGTCGCGCCGGGCATGGCCGGCGGTGAAGAGCAGCAGCGGTGCCGCCACGATCCGCTCGGCGCCCCGCGCGACGAGGCGTGCGAGCGCCTCACCGACCGACGGGCCGATGACTTCGAGAAACCCCAGTTCCACGGCGCCGCCCGGGCATGCGTCGACGACCTGCCCGACGAGGGTCCGGGTCTCGGCCTCGCCGACGCGATCGGCCGTGCCATGCCCCACGACGAGGAGACCACAGCCCTGCGGAAGTCCTTCCCTGGCCATCATGCTCCTCCTCCGATCGTGGCGGTCACGCTCCGCCCTGCGGGGGCCGATCGACGACCGTCGTCCGGCGGACGAGGGCCAGCACGCCGAGGAGCGTGCCCACCGCCACCGCATAGGGGAGCACCCGCGACGGATGGAGCGTGAACAGCACCGAACCGCAGAACGGCCCGAGGATCCGCCCCAACGATGCGAACGACTGATTGACGCCGAGAACCTCCCCTTGCGCCGATGGGTCGGCCCGGCGTGAGATGAGCGAGGAGACCGAAGGATTGACGAACGCGAACCCCCACACCGACAGCCCCGCCGCGGCATAGAACAGCCCACGCACCCAAGACAACGACGTTCCGTCCCCGCCGGACTTCGCGTGGACGATGGCC
>JBIIQL010000451.1:0-3686 GCA_044342095.1 Pirellulales bacterium | reverse complement strand
TCCCTCGGGTGTCGGTGCTGGTCCCGGCCCGGGACGAGGCGCGGGTTATCGGCAGGCTCGCCGCCGCCGTCCTCGCCAGTCGCGATGTCGACCTCGAGTTGGTTGTCCTCGACGATGACAGCCGCGACGACACCGCGCGGATCATCACCGATCTGGCGGCCGCCGATCCACGGGTCCGCCTCGTCCGTGGCCAGCCACTCCCGCCGGGATGGTGCGGCAAACAGCACGCCTGCTTTCAACTCGCCCAGGCGGCCCGCCACGACATCCTCCTCTTCCTCGACGCCGACGTCGCCCTCGAGCCCGACGCCGTGGCACGCACCGTGGCCTTCCTCGACGCGCGGGGCGTCGATCTGGCCAGCGGCTTTCCCCGTCAGGAGACCACGTGCCTCCTCGACTGGCTCCTCCTCCCGCTCATCCACTTCGTGCTCCTGGGCTATCTCCCGCTGGCGATTGCTCGCACCGACAACCGCCCCGGACTCGCGGCCGGATGCGGCCAGCTGTTCGTCACCCGCCGGGAAGCGTATCGCCGCTGCGGGGGCCATGCCGCCATCAAGGCCTCGCTCCACGACGGGATCAAGCTCCCCCGGGCCTACCGGGCTGCAGGCCTCTCGACCGATCTGTTCGATGCCGGAGACATCGCCCGCTGTCGGATGTACGCCACGAACCGGGAGGTCCTCCGCGGCCTCGGCAAGAACGCCACCGAGGGGATCGCGGCGCCGGGGAGCATCCTCCCCTTCACGCTCTTCCTCGCCGGAGGGGAGATCCTCCCGGTGATCCTCCTCGGCTTCGGTCTCGCCGGCGGATGGAAGGGGTGGCCGGCCTGGGGAGTGGCCGCGACGCTCGTCGCCGCCTTCGCCGCCTGGCTCCCACGAATCCTCGCCGTCAACCGCTTCGGCCACAGCCTCACAAGCGCCCTGGCTCATCCGTTCGGCGTGGCGGTGTTCCTCGGCATTCAGTGGGTCGCCCTGATCCGCCGGACGCTCGGCCTGCAGACGAGTTGGCGGGGAAGGAAGCTCTCGCCCCAATAGCGGGGCGGCGGCCAGTCACCGCACGGCGCCCCGGGCGAGGGCCCGTCGCGCCGTCCGCGCGGCCTCCTCGGCTTCGGCAGCGCTTGCAGCGAGGGCCGTCAGGTGCCCCATCTTCCGCCCCGGCCGGGGAGCCGATTTACCGTAGAGGTGGAGGCTCACTCCCTCGACCGCCAGCGCCGCATTCCAGTCCGGCTCCCCCAGTTCCCAGCAGTCGCCGAGGAGATTCACCATCGCCGCCGGGGCCCGGAGGCTCGTCGAGCCGAGCGGCAGGCCGCACACGGCCCGCACCTGCTGCTCGAACTGGCTCGTCGTCGCCGCTTCGATCGTGAGGTGCCCGGAGTTGTGGGGCCGCGGGGCGATCTCGTTGACGAGCAGCCCCCCGTCGGCCGTGACGAAAAACTCGACACAGGCAACGCCGACGACGTCGAGCGCCGCGAGGATCTTCTCCGCCATCCGCCGCGCGCCGTCGACGGTGGCGGAGGGGAGGCCAGAGGGGACGATCGAGCCATCGAGGATGTGGTGGCGATGGTGATTGAGGGAGGGCTCCCAGGTGCACGTCTCCCCATGGAGACTGCGGGCGGCGACGACCGAGATCTCGCCGGCGAACGGCACCCACCCCTCGAGCACCAGCTCTGTCGGACCGAGCGCGTCCCAGGCGGCGTCGATCTCCACAGGGCTGTCGATCCGCCGCTGTCCTTTGCCGTCGTAGCCGGAGGCACAGGTCTTGAGGACGGCCGGAAGCCCTGTCCGCGCCACGGCGGCATGGAGATCGTCCCGCGAGCGGACGAGCGCATGCGGCGCGCAGGGGATGCCGTGGGCGACGAGAAAGGCCTTCTCCCGCCCCCGATCCTGCGTGATGAAAAGCACCTCGGGCCCTGGTCGGACCGAGACGACTCCATCGAGGGCCCGGGCCGCGGCCACCGGCACGTTCTCGAACTCGTACGTCACCGCCGCAAACCGCTTCCCGAGTTCCACCAATCGGGCAGGATCGTCGAGGAGCCCGACGTGGATCCGGTCGCAGTGCCGGGCGGCAGGGCAGTCGGCATGGTCGACGACCGCCTCGACCCGGTAGCCCATCCGCCGGGCGGCGGAGGCGAACATGGCACCGAGTTGGCCACCACCGAGCACCCCGAGCGTGGCCCCGGGGAGAACGGGAGAGCGACCGGCATCGGCAGACGGAAGGCTTGAATGGCTCACGCGTCTCACCCTTGGCTGGGGCTAGCGAGGTCGTCGGCGAGCACCCGCGCCGTCTGGGCATCGCGGTATTCCCGCAGCGCCTCGGCGAGGCGATCGTCATGGAGGGCGAGCACGGCCACCGCCAGGAGCGCCGCATTCGTGGCCCCGGCCGGCCCGATCGCGAGCGTGCCGACCGGAATCCCGGCCGGCATCTGCACGATCGAGAGGAGCGAATCGACCCCGCGGAGCACTGCCGACTCGACCGGCACGCCAAACACGGGGAGCGCCGTCTGGGCCGCCATCATGCCGGGAAGATGGGCGGCCCCCCCGGCGCCGGCGATGATCAACCGCAGGCCCCGGCCGGCAGCCCTGGCAGCGTAGTCGGCGAGTTTGCCCGGAGTGCGGTGGGCCGAGACGATCTCGCATTCGTGCGCGACGCCGAACTGCGTCAAGACCTGCGAAGCCCGCTCGAGCGTCGCCCAGTCGGAGCGGCTCCCCATCACGATCCCGACCAGCGGCTTCGCGGAGCGATCGGGGGGGGAAGCCGGCGCGGAACGGGGGGTGGCCACGGGAAAAACCTCCTCGGATGGGGCAGGGACGGGGAGTGCCCGACTCGGAAGAGGGCCATCTTCCGTCGCCGCCGCAGGCCTTGCAACGGAGCCCCGGCGCCGGGCCGGTTGGAGCGGGGCGGGCTCCCCTGATCGCCCGGCGTGGCCGCCGATTGACACAGCCTCCCCGACGGCTCGACAACAACACCGGATTCGCCGCGCTCCCCCGCGGCGATCCTCCCTGACCGCGGAGCGACGACATGCCGATGGACCACGCCCTCCCCGACACGCTCGCCGTCCGCTGGCCCGACGGAGCCGCTACGCCTCCGGCCGAGACCGACGCCGCGATCGACCGCGCCGTCGCCGTGCTCCGCTCCGGGGGTCTCGTCGCGATTCCGACCGAGACGGTCTACGGGCTGGCGGGCCTGGCACTCTCCGAGAGCAGTGTCGAGCGGATCTTCATCGCCAAGGGACGGTCGTCGACCAATCCGCTCATCGTCCATGTCGACAGCGTCGCGATGGCGCGGCGCCTCGCCTCGGACTGGCCTGTGGCGGCCGAGCGGATCGCCCGCGCCTGTTGGCCCGGCCCGGTGACCGTCGTCGTTCCCAAGGCCCACCACGTCCCCGACACCGTCACCGCCGGCGGGCCGACCGTGGCCCTGCGTTGCCCCGACCAACCGGTCGCCCGCGAACTCATCGCTCGCCTCGGCGAGCCACTGGCGGCGCCGAGTGCCAACCGTTCGCTCCGCCTCTCGCCGACGACGGCGGCCCACGTCCTCGAGAGCCTCGGAGCGAAGGTCGACCTGATCCTCGACGCCGGCCCGTGCGGCCGGGGCATCGAATCGACCGTCGTCGATTGCACGGTGTCGCCGCCGGCGATCCTCCGCCCCGGGCCTCTCTCCGCCGCTGCGCTGGCCGCGGCCCTGGGGGATTC
>JBIIQL010000450.1:0-3689 GCA_044342095.1 Pirellulales bacterium | reverse complement strand
TCCGACACTGACCCAACGCCACGGTATTCGAGCACTTGGCACTGCAGGCCCTTCAAAAAGGCTTCGTGCCTTGCCAGCGTCTTTCCTTCGATGTCCCCGATGTCGTAACGCGAAGCCCAATCGATGAAGCTCTCGTGCATGCCGTGCATGTCACCACCTTCGTCGATCCGGTTCCCGAAACGCCTGCGCTCCCGAAGCCGCAACCGCTCGACCCTGATCTCGGTCGGGACGTAAAGAAACACGACAGCCGTGAACCTCAGGACGGGACAAGGCACCCAACCGACGACGCCGCCACCGAGGACCCAACTTGCCTCGGGCTTCAGATCCCGACAGAGCAACTCGTATCGCTCTTCAGCTGGGCGCTGTCTCTGAAACGGCGGATCGGTGGGAGCGTGGTAAAAGTCGTCGCTCTCGAAGAACGGCACGTCCAGGGCCAGGGCGAGGGACTGCCCCAGCGTGGACGTGCCACTCCCCGAGGCTCCAATGACGTTGATTCGAACGTCCACCGTGCTTTTCCCAGGCCGCGAAACAGAAGAACTCGGCAGTCGGCGGACCCGCTGAAGCACCGCCCGTCGATCAGACTCCCCGTCCCCGCCAGGTTACGACGAGAGCGAATCCCTCGCCAATCGATCGCCGTCACCATCGGATGACTGAGGACTGCCATCGCTGACTGCTCACAAGCAGAACGCCCCCGATCAATGGCTCATATCCATACCGCAGGGCTTCATCGCGAGCCCATCGCATCGGATGAGTCGCCACCGATAGGCGGGGCTTCCGGACGGCCGGCAAGACGCCATGCCCACCAAGCAATGACGGCTGCAAGCCACACTGATCCGATGGCGAACGCTTGCGACGCAAACTGAATAAACGGAAAACTATTGACGGGATGTTCGCCTCTCCACAAAGGCCACGCCTCGACTTGGAGAAAATCAAGAACCGTGCTTCCCGCAGCCCACATGGGCAGAAGCCATCCCATCGAGAATGCGGCTATCAGGAACCGTCGCATAATCCCTCATCAATCAGAGTCGCGAACGAACAAGTGCAGTCGCGCCCGAGCAACTGGCTCGCCGTGTCGCCGGACACTCTCGCAAGTCTGCTCCAACGCCTGGTTCGACAAGTACTTGGAGTTTGTTCCCTGGATTGCCCGGAAGAGGGATCCCGCCCGCCGTGGAGGACAGCCAGCACCTCGACACGATCTGCGAGCGATGGCGAGGGACGCTATTTGACCGGTCTCATTTCGACAAGAGCCTCGGCAAACGCCTGGCCGATGGGGGCGAGAATCTTCGCCGCCCCGAGATAGTGGTAGCCACCGTTGGACACACCGGTGTTCAGCCGCTTCAGCTCATCCGGCTTGAACTCCTCGTCCATGGCCTTCTTGCGAGCGGCCTGTTTCTCTGGCTCGCTCGGCTGCGGATCCGCCTTCCGGAACGCCTGCTCGAGTTTCTCGTAAATCCGCTCCTTCCGCTCGACGAACGCCCCCAAGTCGTCGTCCCAGAACGGCGCCGTTTCGACCGCGACGACATTCCCCTTGAACTCGTCGAGGGTGGTCGGCTTCCGCTGGGCTTCGCGGAAGTGCATCATCGCGCCCATCGTATCCCCCTTCAGGCCATCGATACCCATGACGCCGATGACGAACGGCAGATTCGGGGCCGACAAGTCCTTCCTCACGTCGCGGATGAAGTGGCCGAGCAGGTCAGCGTACAGGTCGTAGCCGCCGGCCTTGCCCTGATTGGGGTACACGCCGCCGTCGACAAGGTCGTTGAATCCCTGAAACCAGACGAACCCGGCCAACTCGTACCCTTGTTTTTCGTCGTAGTCGGGCACGACGCGTTTGATGTCCGCGAGCACCTTCGTCACGTGTGCGATCATCTCGCGGTAGTACACGCCGGTGGCGGCGGTCTTCTCGGCCCAAAACTTGGGCCGCTCCTCGACTTTCGGAATGCCATGGGCGCCCTTGGGATTCTCGTCCCACAGCTTCTGGGTCTCCTTGGCCAACATGAACGGCCCGCCGCTGGGGGGGCGGAAGTCGGTGTGCAGGCTCCGCCCGCCCCACGACGTCTTGATGATCAGCACCGGCTCGTCGAGGTGCTTTTCCATGGTGAGCCCGAACGTGAACTCCGGTCCGATGTTGTCCTTCCCCCCCGCGCCGAACCCGGCGGTCAGCTTGCCGGTCTGTTCTTCCAGGTCGTCGTAGGCATTGCCGAGGCAACCGATCGACGTGATCGACACCCTGTCGCACACCGTCGGCTTGCCGTCCTCGTCCCGCATGGTCTCGAGCAGCGGGGCGGTCTTGGGGTCGTTGGCCATGTCGACGAAGGTGGACACGTTCGCGTGCCCCTGCATGTTCGACTGCCCGGCGAGGATGAACACCTTGAGCGGCTTCGCCCGGGGAGCCTGCTTGTCAGCCTGCGCGTGGGAAGGCGATCCATGACAGAGAAGCAGCAGGCAGGCGAGGAGGAGCACTCGGGGTCGCGGGGGCAAGGTCGTATCCTCATTCTCGGTTGGTGGGGGCGAAGAGTCGCAAAGGTCATCCATTCTATCTGAGCGGAACACCTGCCAAACCGTTGGAAAAGGCAGGGCACCTTGCCACAGCCAGCCTAGGGGATTTCAGCTGAACTCAGGGCCACACGGAATCCAACGTAGTCGGAGCGAGTCTCCGGAGGAAAATGAAAAGCCCGGTCCCCTGACCGCCCCAACATTGCCGGAGTCAACCAAGCACCGCCACGGATCATTCGGCTCGAGCCCTCCGATGGCCCGGTGGGATCGCTGACCGCCCCCTCGGGGTAATCACCGGCCCAATCGCTGCACCACTCCATCACATTTCCGTGCATATCATACAGCCCCCATGCGTTCGGATCCTTCTTCCCGACCGGATGTGATTTGCCTTGACCATTCGAAGCAAACCAGGCGTAGTCATCGGACAATTCAAGCCCTCCGAAACTGAACGGCGCCTTACTGCCCGCCCGGCAGGCATGCTCCCACTCAGCCTCCGTTGGCAAGCGATACACCCGACCGGCCGCCTTCTCCTCGGGCAACGCCGAAAGCCTCTTGCAGAACTCGACCGCTTCCTCCCACGAAACCCGATCGACGGGATGATTCGAGCTCTCACCGTTATCGATCTGATCTCCTTGAAATTGACTGGGATTGTTGCCCATCAGCTTCAGAAACTGGGCCTGAGTGACCTCAAAGGCGCCCAGATAATAATCGCGAGTGAGCGTGACTTCATGCCGTTGCTCCGCTAAGCGATAACCCTCTTCTCGAAACAGCGAGCCCATCTGCAATTTCCCCTTGGCGATCGGCACGAGCCTCATGCCAAGACTGTTGGTGATTTCCTGATCAGCCTGACCCTTTGAGGATTCAGCAGAGCTCAGACGCGTTGCCGCAAACGCGGCCTCGGCTGCGCCGGAAAGCTGTTTTGACGCACTCAAGATCGGGAGCACCTCTTTAGGCCCCTGACCGCGAAAGAGGATCGCCATCTGGGAGAGGTCGATTTGCACTCGCTCGTCGACTTCCGCGGCCCGTTGAAGGTGCACGTTCCACTCGTTCCTTTTCACCTCGTTGTAGACCACAGCCCCACTCATCCACCGCTTCGGGCCGGCTTGCTCGAATGACTGCTCGGAGGATGGGCCCTGATAGATGATCTTCGAGACGTTGCCACCGTTGATCGCGGGGTCGATGGCTGGCTTCGA
>JBIIQL010000449.1:0-3691 GCA_044342095.1 Pirellulales bacterium | reverse complement strand
GGTTCTGGCTCGCGTCGACGACATCGGCTCCTGGCAGACCTACAACCACTATCCCATCGGCTGGGCGCACGCGATGTGCACCCCCTTCCAATGGACGAAGCAGATCGCCAGCCACTACGGCGGCACCCGCAACGGCCTCGTCGTCTCCTGGCCGAAGGGGATCGCTGACCAGGGGGGCATTCGCACCCAGTGGCATCATGTCATCGACATCGTGCCGACGATCTACGAGGTCTGTGGCGTGACCCCGCCGGAGGTCGTCAACGGCATCACGCAAAAACCGATCGACGGCGTCAGCATGGCCTCTTCGTTCGCCGATGCCCGCGCTCCGAGTCGGCGATCGACGCAGTACTTCGAAATGATCGGCAACCGGGCGATCTACCACGACGGCTGGGTCGCCTGCACGACGCCCCCGGTGCCGCCGTGGGACCCTCGCGCCGCGGACGTCGACGCGATCGACGGCTACCAGTGGGAGCTCTACCACACCGACGTCGACTTCTCCCAGGCGGAGGATCTCGCCGCCTCTCATCCAGAGAAGCTCCGCGAGCTCCAACTCCTCTTCTACACCGAGGCCGCACGGCACGACGTGCTGCCGATCGACAACAGCAAGACCGCCCGCCTCGATCCGGCCATCCGCCCGAGCCTGACACGGGGGCGAACGAAGTTCACCTACGGCGAGGGGATGACGAGGATTCCGGAGGGGGCGAGTCCGAACCTCAAGAACACGTCGTTCCGAATCACGGCCGACGTCGAAGTGGGAGAGAGGGCCAGCGGGATGATCATCACGCAGGGGGGCTTGTTCGGCGGGATGGGCCTCTTCCTCCGCGACGGCAAGCCGGTCTACCACTCGAACTTCGTCGACATCACCCACACCGAGATCGCCGGCCGCGAGCCGCTCTCCCCCGGAAAGCATGTCGTCGCCCTCCGCTTCGCCTATGACGGCGGCGGGATCGGCAAGGGAGGAAAAGCCACGCTCGAGGTCGACGGTAAGCCGGTCGCCGAGGGGCGGATCGAGCGAACGATCCCGATCCGGGTGACGCTCGATGAGTCGCTCGACGTCGGCGAAGACACCGGCACGCCGGTGACGACCAGCTACGATGTCCCCTTCCGCTTCGACGGCACCGTCGACCGCGTCGTGATCGACCTCGAGTGACGAAACGGCATTCACAACCGGAGGACCGATGGCCATCGAGCAGCTGACCCCGGAGCAGGCCCGCGACTGGACGGCCGAGGAGAAGGACCGCTGGTGGCTGGCGAAGGTCTACCGCGGTGACATGCCGCAGCTCACGCTCCGAGCCGCAGCCACCGGCTTCCTCCTCGGCGGCATCCTCTCCGCTACGAATCTCTACATCGGAGCCAAGACAGGCTGGACGCTCGGCGTCGGGCTGACGAGCGTGATCCTCGCCTTCGCGTCGTTCCGAATCCTCTCGCAGGTCGGCTTCCGTGATCTCACGATCCTCGAAAACAACGCCGCCCAGAGCGTCGCCACCGCCGCCGGCTACATGACCGGGCCGCTCATCTCCGGCATGGCCGCCTACATGTGGATCGAGGACACGATCATCCCCTGGTGGCAGATGGCGGCCTTCAACGTCGTCCTCTCGCTCTTGGGCGTCCTCGTCGCCTTCCCGATGAAGCGCCGGTTCATCAACGACGAACAGCTCCCCTTCCCCGAGGGACAGGCCTGCGGCGTCGTCCTCGACACCCTCTACAGCGGCAGCGGCGACTCCGGCATGGCCCAGGCCCGGGCCCTGGTCACCGCCGGCCTTCTCTCCGGCACCCTCGAGGGGCTGAAAGGGGAGAATCTCATGCGGCTTCTCCAGGAACGCCTCCTCGGATTCGCCTCCTCCTTTCATCTCCCCCACGCCCTCGACGAGTGGTATTACGCGCTGGTCGAGAAGAAGCTCCTGCCGATGCCGACGCTCGCGAAGGTGCCGCTCCCGCAGCTCGGTCTCACCTTTTTCCCCCTCGACATCGCGATGTTCGGCGCCGGTGGCCTGATGGGAATCCGCGCGGCAGGAAGCATGATGCTTGGCATGCTCCTGAACTTCGCGGTGATCGTCCCCTTGATGATCGCCACAGGGAATCTCCCTCCCCGTGCCGACGGCACCTACAGCCGGATCCATGTCGTCAACACCTGGTCGCTGTGGTGGGGGATCACGATCATGGTCGTGGCCTCGCTCGTCAGCCTGTTCGCCAAGCCGGAGGTGTTTACGAAGGCCTTCGAGTCGTTCCGCGGCACGAAGGACGACGGGCCAAAAAAGGCCGATCCCCTCGCCGCGATCGAGCTTCCCACCCGGCTCTCCCTCGTCGGCATCCCGATCCTCGGGGCCCTCGGGGCGTGGATGGCCCAGGCCTGGTTCGGCGTGCCGTTCCTCTATGGCCTCTCGGCCGTGCCACTCGTGGCCGTACTCACGCTCATCGCAGCCTCGAGCACAGGACTCACGAGCATCACCCCCACCGGCTCGCTCTCGAAGATCCCGCAGTTCATCTACGGCGCGCTCGACCCGAAGCACGCCCCGACGAATCTCATGACCGGGGTGATGTGCGTCGAGGTGGCGAGCAACGCGAGCAACCTCCTCATGGACATCAAGCCGGGCTACATGCTCGGAGCGAAGCCGAGGCAGCAGGCCGTCGCCCACTGCATCGGGATCCTTGCCGGTGCCCTCGCCAGCGCCCCCCTCTTCAATCTCCTCTTCCTCTCCGACTACAAGCCTGGGATGCGCGTCCAGGATGCGATGGTCCAGGAAGGGGGGCAGTTCGGGTTTCCCTCGGCGATGCAGTGGAAGGGCGTTTCGGAGCTCGTCTCGGCCGTGTTCGGCGGTGATTCCGGCACGCTTCTCACCCCCTCGATCAAGATTTCGATCGCGATCGCCGTCGTGGCGGGCATCGCCCTGGAACTCGTGCGGATGCGGTCGGGGGGGAAGTTTCCCTTGAGCCCGTTGTCGATCGGCCTCGGCGTCGTCCTCACCCCCGACTCGGTGATGGCGATGTTTCTCGGCGCCCTGTTCTTCACCGTCATGAAGTCGATCTACGGAAAGTCGCCGGAGAGCACCGGCCACCGGCTGTGGATCGGTTCGCACGAACCGATCTGCGCCGGCCTCATCGCCGGGGCGGCACTCGTCGGCATCTCCGACATTCTCGTCAAAGTGTTCCTGTCGCCGGCGGCGTGAACGGCTCGATGTGGATGAAGGCATCGGCGATCCGCAGCGGCGCTCCGCGAAGGGCCGCGCGCACCTTCCCGCCGACCACGTGCCCGGCCGCGACGCTCGCGTCGCCGTCGACCTCGACATGGAGCTCGACGAAGTAGGCCGTGCCGCTCTTGCGGATCCGGCACTTCTCCACCGCCCGCACCCCCTCGATACCGAGGGCGAGTTCGCGCACCTGGTGCTCGAAGGCCTTCGGGGGGGCGGCGTCGAGAAGATCGCGCACCGCCATCCCCATGAGCTTCACGCCACTGACGAGGATCACGGCACAGGCGACCAGCGCCGCCCAGTCGTCGGCCGGCTCCCAGCCCGGCCCGCCGATCAGGCCGATCGCGATGCCGATGAAGGCGGCGATGCTCGTGAGTGCATCGGCGCGGTGATGCCAGGCGTCGGCCTGAAGCGAGGTGCTCCCCGCTTCCGCGCCGATCCCGCCGGCCCACCGGGCGAGGATCTCCTTGACGACGACGACGATGACGAGGACGACGAGCGTC
>JBIIQL010000448.1:0-3694 GCA_044342095.1 Pirellulales bacterium | reverse complement strand
GTGTGGCCGAAGGCCGCCGGAGCGGGCGAGGTGGTCCTTGTCGCCTGCCAGCCCCCGCTTCACGAAGAGGACACGATCCATGGGCTCCGAAGCCACCCCGCTCCCCGCGCGTTCCCCGCGCAAGCCTTATGTCCCCGCGGTGGGGCCGCGGCTCCGCATTCTTCTCAACGTCGTGCTCGGCTTGCTTGCCGTCATCGGCGCCAATTCGGCCTACCTCGCCGCGATCACGTTCCTCGAATGGGCCACACGGGAGACCTACCAAAACTGGCTCTACCAATGGATGTTCCTCGTCCACCTCGTCCTTGGGTTCGTGTTCGTGGCGCCGTTTGTGGTCTTCGGCGTCGTCCACATGCTCAACACGAAGAACCGCAAGAACCGCCGCGCCGTCCGCGTTGGCTACGCCCTCTTCGTGGCGTCGCTGGTGGTGCTCGTCTCGGGGGGCTTGCTCCTCGGCTTGAGGGCCACCAACGCCGGGGCGCGGACGCCGATCGTAACGCAGGCCACCTACTGGGCGCACGTCGCGGCGCCGCTGGTGGCGGCGTGGCTCTACTGGCTCCACCGTCTCGTGGGCCCGAAGATCAAGTGGCGGATGGGGCTGACGTACGCCGGCGTCGTGGCGGCCGCGATCGGGGTGATGGTGTTCCTCCATGCCCAGGATCCGCGGCACTGGCATGCCAAGGGACCGGAGGAGGGGAAGCAGTACTTCGAGCCATCGCTCGCCCGCACTGCCACCGGCAACTACATTCCCGCCGACACGCTCATGATGGACGACTACTGCAAGAAGTGCCACGCCGACGTCCATGCCGGCTGGGAGGGGAGCAGCCACCATTTCTCGAGCTTCAACAACCCCGTCTATCTGGCGAGCGTCCGTGAGACGAGGCTCGTCTCCTTCGAGCGGGACGGGAGCGTGAAGGCGGCCCGGTGGTGCGCCGGGTGCCACGATCCGGTGCCGTTCTACAGTGGTGCCTTCGACGACAAGGATTACGACGACGTCCACCATCCCACGGCCCACGCCGGCATCACCTGCACCGTGTGCCACGCGATCACGCACGTCAACAGCACGAAGGGAAACGCCGACTACACGATCGACGAGCCGATCCACTACCCGTTCGCCAAGAGCGAAAACACGCTCCTCCAGTGGGTCAACAATCAGCTCGTCAAAGCGAAGCCGGCGATGCACAAGAAGACCTTCCTCAAGGACTTCCACAAGGATGCCGAGTTCTGCTCTTCCTGCCACAAGGTCCATCTCCCCAAGGAACTCACCGCCTACAAGGACTTCCTCCGCGGCCAAAACCACTACGACCCATTCCTCCTCTCCGGGGTCTCTGGCCACGGGGCGCGGAGCTTCTACTACCCGGCCCAGGCGAAGGAGAGCTGCGCGTCCTGCCACATGCCGCTGAAGGACTCCGCCGATTTCGGAGCGCGGTTCTACGACGACAGCGGAAGGCTCACCGTCCACGACCATCTCTTCCCGGCCGCCAACACGGGGCTGGCATGGCTCAAGGACCGGGGCGACATGGTCGAAGCCCACGCGAAGTTTCTCCAGGACATCACCCGGGTCGACATCTTCGGGATTCGCGACGGCGCCGGGATCGACGGCCCGCTCCACGCGCCGCTCCGTCCGGAGGTGCCGACGCTCGAGCCGGGCAAGCCCTATCTCCTCGAGACGGTGATCCGGACGCTGAAGCTCGGCCACCTCTTCACCCAGGGCACCGCCGACTCCAACGAAGTCTGGCTCGACGTCACCGTGACCTCGGGGAATCGGGTGATCGGCCGCAGCGGCGGCATCGATCCGACGAAGGGGAAGGAGGTCGATCGCTACTCCCACTTCATCAACATCTTCATGCTCGACCGCGACGGCAATCGCATCAATCGGCGCAACCCCCAGGACATCTTCGTTCCCCTCTACAACCACCAGATCCCGCCGGGGGCCGCATGGACGGTTCACTACGGCCTCGAGCTGCCGCCGGACGTGACCGAACCGGTGACCGTGAACGTCAAGCTCCGCTACCGGAAGTTCGATGCCGAGTACATGCGCTTCGTCGCCGACAACGCCCGGCCGGGCGACATTCCGCTCCGCGGTCATGAGCCGGGTGAGCCGTACGTCGACGAATTGCCGATCGTGACGATGGCCGAGGACGAGGTGACGTTCCCGGTCGCCGGGGCGACGGCCACGATCGCGGCGGCCGCGGAGAAAAAGATTCCGGCATGGGAGCGGTGGAACGACTACGGGATTGGGTTGCTCATCAAGGGGAAGGCCGAGCTACGCCAGGCCGAAGAGGCCTTTCTCGAGGTGGAGAAGCTCGGCCGCTACGACGGACCGGTGAATCTCGGCCGGGTTTACTTCGAGGAGGGGCGGGTCGACGAGGCGGCTGCAGCGCTCGAACGGGCCGCGACGCACACCGATCCGGCGCCTCCCCCGTGGACCGTTGCCTGGCTCTCCGGGCTCGTCAACCGCCAGCAGGGTCGGCTCGAGGAGGCCGAAGCGAGCTTCCGGAAGGTTCTCGAAGATCGGACCGAGGAGATGCGGAAGCGCGGCTTCGACTTCAGCAAGGATTACGAGGTTCGCAATCTTCTCGGGCTGACGCTCTACGACCGGGCGAGCCAATTCCGCGGCGCCGACGCCGCCGAGGGCCGCCGCGCGGTCCTCGAGGAAGCGGCGCGGCAATTCGAGATGACACTCCTCCTCGATTCGGAGAACGTCGCGGCGCACTACAACCTCCAGCTGATCCACGGTCAGCTCGGCAATCGGGAGAAGTCGGACGAGCACCGGATGCTTCACGAGCGCTACAAACTCGACGACAATGCCGCCGACCGGGCGGTGTCGCTGGCGCGGGAGAAGTATCCGGCGGCGAACTTCGCCGCGGAGACCCTCGTGATCTATCCGCTCCAGCGTCCGGGAGCGCCTGAGCTTCCTGCGGAGGCCGGGGCGACCGTCGATGGCCGGCGGGGCTCGGGTGCGATCCCCGACGAGCCGCGGAACGAGCCCCGGGCCGAGGTGAGTGTCGCGCCGCCGTCGCGGCCGACCGAGGGAGCGGGCAGCTGACGATTGGATTAGCGGCGCAGGCAACGAGGCATGGCGAGGATCCCGATGGCCACCCGAGAGAGCAAGTCGAGACCCGAGGACGACGCCGAGGAGCGTGACGACGCCGTCATCGGCAAGGCGTTCTGGAGGTCGCTTGCGCTGATCGCCGCGGTGGGCGTCGTCGGCGGCCTGGTTGCGTGGCGGTTGGGGGTGAAGCCCCCTCCCCCGCCGCCACGGGAGGCGAAGCTCACGCTTCCCTCCGGCCGCGAGAAGCCGAAGGTCGTCATGCCGGCCATGCCGTTTATCGATGTCACGGCGGCCGCCGGGATCGACTTCGTCCATGAGAACGGGGCGGCGGGCGAGAAGCTCCTTCCCGAGACGATGGGGGGAGGCTGCGCGTTTTTCGACCATGACGGTGACGGCGATCAGGATCTGCTCCTCGTCCAGGGAAAACGCTGGCCATGGGACGAGCGGGAAGCCCCGCAGCCGCCGCCGACGATGAAGCTCTATGACAACGATGGCCGTGGGCAATTCCGCGACATTACGGCCGGCTCGGGGCTCGACGTCCCCTTCTACGGGACCGGCGTCGCCGTCGGGGACTTCGATGCCGACGGCCGCCGCGACCTGTTCGTGAGTGCCGTCGGGCCCGACCGGCTGTTCCGCAATCTC
>JBIIQL010000446.1:0-3705 GCA_044342095.1 Pirellulales bacterium | reverse complement strand
GCTGTGGATGGAGAGAGTGGGGGGCGGCGGGGCGCGCTCACCAGTCGGGCCGAGGCCTTCGATCTTCTGGTGACGATCGCCGACTTTTTCGAGCGACGCGACCCGCACAGCCTCATCGGCGCACAAATCCGCAACGTCGTGCGTCTGGGACGCCTGCCACGGGAAGCCTACTTCCGGGAACTCCTTCGCGACGAGGTCGCCCTGGCGACGCTGCTTCGGGCCGCGGGCATGGACGGAGAGGGGGCAAGTGTCGGCGGTGGCGAAAGCGACGACTAACTTTTGACGGTTTTTACGCGACAGCTTTGACATAGGCCGGTCCGTTGGGATAACTTTTCGGCGTCGACGGGGCTCGATCGCACACGCCGGGGTGAAGGAGTCAAAACATGCCAGAGTCTGTCCACGGCAAGCTGTCTCGCGTCAGAAAGCCGCGGGTCCATATCACCTACGACGTCGAGACGGAAGGAGCCGCGGTCGTCAAGGAACTCCCCTTCGTCGTCGGCGTCATGGGAGACTTCTCGGGGAATCCCACGGAGCCCCTCAAGCCGCTCAAGGACCGTAAGTTCGTGTCGATCGACCGGGATTCCTTCGACGAGGTCATGAAGCGAATGACCCCGGGGGTGGAGATGAAGGTCGAAAACACGCTCGCCGGCGACGGGAGCGAGTTGGCCGTGAAGCTCAAGTTTTCCTCGATGGAGGACTTCGAGCCGGCGAAGATCGTCGAGCAGGTCGAACCGCTGCGCAAACTGCTCGACACCCGAAACCGTCTCCGAGAACTTCTCAGCGCCGTCGATCGTGCCGATGGCCTCGAGAGCGAGTTGGAGAAACTGCTGCAGGATTCCGAGCAGGTCAAGAAACTCGCCGGTGAATTGGGCGTCGAACCCGAGAGCAAGTAATCGCTCCTGGCACCGTGCCTCCTCCGTCGAATCAACGAATCGCCCTACCTTCCACCCGCCGCCGGGCACCTTCGCCCGAGTTGCCCCCAAGGATTGAGAGTATTCATGAGTACCGCCGGAGAGTCCGCCAAGCAGCCAGAAGCGGCAGCCGCCGCCGGGGCCGGAAGCCTCCTCGACCAGATCACGAGCATGATGCCGCGCGCGGTCGAGAAACCGCGGCGCGACGCGCTGATCCGCTCCCTTGTCGAGGAGTCGCTCAAGGGAACGGTGGCTTTTGACAAGAGCATCACCAAGACGATCAATCAGGCCATCGCCTCGATCGACGCGACGATGTCGCAGCAATTGGCGGCGATCATGCACAACGCCGACTTCCAAAAGCTGGAGGGTTCGTGGCGTGGGATGCACCACCTCGTCATGAATTCTGAGACGGGAGCCCAACTCAAGATCCGCGTGATGAACATCTCGAAGCGGGAGTTGTTCAAGGATCTCGACAAGGCCGTCGAGTTCGACCAAAGCCAGATCTTCAAGAAGATCTATGAGGCGGAGTTCGGCTCGCCGGGCGGCGAGCCCTACGGTGCCATGATCGGTGACTTCGAGTTCTCCAATCACCCCGAGGACGTCGATCTGCTCGCCAAGCTGTCGCAGGTCTCGGCTGCAGGGTTTTGTCCTTTCGTGTCCGCCGCCTCGCCGAAACTGCTTGGCATGGACACGTTCTCCGAACTGTCGAAGCCCCGCGACCTCGAAAAAATCTTCCTTGACGAGACGTACACGAAGTGGCGGAGCTTCCGCGATTCGGACGATGCCAGGTTCGTTGTGCTCACGATGCCGCGGTCGCTCTCGCGGTTGCCGTACGGCAAGAACACGAAGGTGGTCGAGGAGTTCAATTTCGAAGAGGTTGAACTGGACGAGAAGGGGGATGCCAAGCCGGTTCCCCACGACCATTATTCTTGGATGAACACGGCCTACGTGATGGGGGCCCGGTTGACCGATGCCTTCGCCAAGACGGGCTGGTGCACGGCGATCCGTGGGGCCGAGAACGGCGGCAAGGTGGAGGGTCTGCCTGCCCACGTGTTCACCGCCGATGACGGCGACAAGTCGCTCAAGTGCCCGACCGAAATCGCGATCACGGACCGCCGCGAGGCGGAGCTTTCGAAGCTCGGGTTTCTGCCCCTTTGCCACTACAAGAACACGGACTACGCCGTCTTCTTTGGTGCCCAGACGGCACAGAAAGCCAAGAAGTTCGACCGACCGGAAGCGACGGCCAACGCCTCGATCTCGGCTCGCCTGCCGTACATCATGGCCACGTCGCGGATTGCCCACTTCCTCAAAGTCATCGCCCGCGACAAGATCGGCTCGTTTATGGAGCGGCAGGACTGCGAAGAGTGGCTGAGAAGGTGGATCGCCAACTACGTTTCGTCTGATCCGCACCCCTCTGATGAGGTCAAGGCCCGTTACCCGTTGGCCGAGGCTGAGATCAAGGTTGAGGAGATCCCCGGTGCCCCGGGGAGCTACAACGCGGTCGCTTGGTTGCGTCCGTGGCTGCAACTCGAGGAACTCACCACCAGCCTGCGGATGGTGGCAAAGATTCCTGCGGCGGCAAAGGGCGGGTGATTCGTCCGCTCGCTTGAGCGTTGGAGCCAGAAAGTGCTGGCGCTGGGCGCCGAGTGGGGTGTGTTTGAATGGCTTCAGCATCGGCGTCTGGGGCCGCCTCTGATGACTTCCGTGAGCCGTCTCGGCCCGCGGCGGTTTCGTCCTTGATCGGCGAAATCGCCGCCGGCGTTGGTCGCGATCATCCCCTCGCCGATCTCCTCGAGGCCAAAACTTCGGCCGAGACGCTTCACGCCTGGGCGGCCCGCCGCGTGGGGCTCGCCGAGCGGCTGACGCGAAGGGTGCTCCTCGTCCGCTTGGGCGAGGACATCGCTGCCATCGACGCGGCGCTGTCGCGGCAACTTGACGCCATCCTGCACCACACTCGATTTCAGCAGTTGGAGTCATCGTGGCGTGGGCTGGCTTGGATGGTCGGCCAGGCTCTCGATGCCAACGACGCTGCGGATGGCCCGTCGCGAGTTGAAATACGGATCCTTTCCGCGACGAAGCGCGAACTGGCGCGCGACCGCTCCGAGGCTGTCGAGTTCGATCGCTCGGTCCTGTGGCGGAAGGTCTACGAGGAGGAGTTTGGTACTGCGGGAGGCACGCCCTACGGGCTCCTCTTGGCCGACTACCAGTTCAGTCATCACCCCGATGACGTGAACCTCCTGACGGGGCTGGCCGAGGTGGCCGCGGCAGCATTCACCCCCTTGCTCGGGAACCCTGCGCCCGGACTGTTGGGACTCGATACCTTTCAGCAACTCGATGCGTTGCCGGTTCCCGACACCTATCAGTCGTCGCCCGATTTCGTGAAGTGGCGGGGCTTGCGCGACCGGGAGGAATCGAGGTTCATCGGCCTGCCACTGCCGCGTGTTCTCGGACGGCTGCCCTATGACGGTTGGATCGGCCGCCCGGAGGGGCGCGCGGCAGACGAGCGGACTTGGGCGTGGCGAGGTTTCCGATACCGTGAGGAAGCTGATTTAGCCGACGGCTCCGGGAGGCTTTGGAGCGGTGCCATCTGGTCGCTGGCCGGCGTGGTGATCCGGGAATTCGGCCGTTCAGGATGGTTTGCCGACATCCGGGGTGGCTCGCGGGGCTTGGAGGGAGGAGGCGTCGTGGAAGGCCTGCCCGTCGACGGCTTCTCGGGCCTCGACCAGGATGCCGCGGTCCGGGGACCGGTCGAGGTGTTCGTCACCGAACCGGTGCAGATGGATCTCGACCAAGC
>JBIIQL010000447.1:0-3705 GCA_044342095.1 Pirellulales bacterium | reverse complement strand
TCCCTGGGCATAGAGCCTGTGGCCGAAGTCGTTGGGATGATTGAGGCCGTTCCCGGTGAGGTCGAACATCTCCTTGGAGCGCACTTGCTCCCCCCACACCGCCGTCATGTCGACGAGCGCCACCCCCGGGCCGACGAGCGATTTCAGCTCGTCGCGGTAGCGGTTGAACATCTCGCGCGGCGTGTGGATCCACTCGTCGTTGCCGAGCATCGTCGCCACGAGGATGATCTCGGCGTCTGGGCGTTTTTCCCGCACCCGAGCGAGGATGCTCGCCGTCTGGTCGCGGAACCAGGCCGGATCGCGACGGCCGACGTCGTTCATGCCGTAGGCGACGAGGACGAGGTCGGGCTGTGACTCGAGGAGCGCGTCGAGATCGGCCACGCCGTTGGCCACGCTCCATCCCGCCACGGCCCGATTGACATGCGTCACGTTGCTCGGCGTGCTCACACGCAGCTGCGCCACGACGAGCTCGGCCCAGCCGGGCTGGAAGGGAGGCGAGCCTGTCGTCTCCGAGGCGTCGAGCCCGGTGGAGATGCTGTCGCCACTCACGCCGATCCGCACCGGCTCCCCTGCCCCGAGCCGGGCGCGGGTCTTCGGCAGGCTGCCATGGACGACCTCGATCCCCGCAGCATCGGCCGCCCCGCGGGCACGTCGGTAGGTGATCTCGACGTCGCGGTCATGAAACCAGCGGCCGGGCCGGTAGAGGAGCCATTCCTGCGGGTTGCCGACACGGTGACGGTAGGCGTGTTCGGCGTTCTCCGGCGCGTAGCGATCGGCGTCGAGGATCGGCGCCACCGGCGTCGGCAGCGGAAAGACGATCTCCCGGCTCCCCGGCGCATGCTGCCAGGCGATGCCCGCCTCCACCGACCGTGCCCCGTCGGCCGTCGTCACCGCGAGGATGGCTTCAGCCGGGAAGGCGAGGCGGGCCGTGGCCGGCTCCGCGGCAGTCGCCGCCCGGAGGACGCTGCTTTCCCGCCAAATGATGTCGCTCGTCCAGGCGGGCTCGAGAAGGTGGAGGTCGGCGAGGAGAAACGATGCCGCTTCGACCCCCTTCGGAGTTGTGGCGAGTCGATCGAGGAGGAGATTCGCCCAGAGGGCTGCCGCGCGGCGCTGGCCGATGGGGGAAAAATGCCGGCGCGAGTTTACGTCGCCGCGGGAGTCCCCTTGGAGCGAGTCGGTGTCGGGGCCGAGCCCGAATCCGGGGATCGCTGCGAGCCGATCGACGGCCGCCCGGATCTTCCCCTCCCCTTCCGGATCGTTGTAGACCGTCGGATGGTGCGTCGACTTCGCACAGAGCCAGGCCGGCTCGAATCCCCACGCCCGCACGGCTGCTCCACGGATTCGCTCCATCGCCGCGACGTAGTCGTCGGTGGAGGTGTGATTGATGACGTCCGACTCCCCCTGCTGCCAGAGAACGGCACGGAACCGGCCAAGGCTTTTGCCGGTCGCCACGAGCCTGTCGTGGAGCTCCGTCCCCGGCTGCCACTGGGCCGATGAGGTGCCCCCCCACGCGACATTGGCAAATCCGATCGGGACGCCGAGACGACTGGCGAGTTCGTCCCCCACCGCCGGCCAGATCGAGCCGCCGTCGCTGCCGTCAGGCGTCGGCTGCGGGTCATTCGCCACGCGCCAGGCGCCGGTCGCCCAGTCACGGGCGACCACACGCAGCATTGAATCGGCGACCGTGAGCTTCTCGTCATTCGTGTTCGTGGCATACGACTGCCCTGCGATCAAAAACACCTCGCCCACGCCGACCGGCTCGACGCTCGCCGTCAGCGGCGGTGCCCCGTCGGCCCGATCGATCCTGACCTCGAGACGGAACCACCCGCGGGCTGGCACGAGGAGCCTGCCGACGTGGAGGCCCGCCTTCGCGCCGGGGGCCAGACCGACGCGCGTCCACACCGGTTCCGCGCCGGCCGGAGGAGCCTCGATCGGCACGACCCGAGCCACCGCCGTGGCCCGGTCGATCGGCACCGTGACGTCCACGTCGATCACCACGTCGGCCTGGCCCGGCGCGAAGTTCCCATCGGGCGCCTGACCGGGCTGGAACCCGACGCGCTGGATGACTTCATGGGGTCGTGGCGCAAGGATTTTCAGGTCACCCGCCGCGGAGGGCGATCCGCCAAGGCAGACGCCAAACGCCGCGCCCCACACCAAACCGAGCACCCTGACGTTCGACATGAATCCCCCCTGAGCGTGACGGCACACGCGTCCGGAGCTTCCGGCACGCCATGGCGGGGGTAGTTTACTCAGCTCGCAGCCAGAGCGGGCATCTCGGCAGCGGCCGGAAAGAATCGTCGAACGGCGATCAGTCGCCCGACGGCGGCTCGTACTCGAAATCCTTCCACTTCATCGCGCGGCGGAAGGGCTCGATGCGGAGGACGACCTCGCCGTTCTGGAAAAGGCGGACGGTGCCGTTGGTCTCGCTGACGGCGACGGCGACGCTCCGCGTCTTCCGCGTGATCGCGGCGGCGGCCCAGTGACGGGCCCCGAGCCCCTTGGCGACGGAGACGTTTTCGGCCGAGGCGTCGATGTAGCGGGCTGCGGCCTCGACGGTGCCGTCGGGACCGACGATGAAAGCGCCGTCGAGTTGGGCGATCTCCTTGATCCCCTCGCGGACGCGTGGGTCGGAGAGATTACGCTCGGCGCGGGAGTAGCCACGGACCGGATCGAAGCCGGTCGCATGGCTCGACGCCATCACCTTCCGTGTGTCGCCGACGACGAACAGCGTGCCCACCGGCTTCCCCTCGCGCCCCTCGCGGCCGATCTCGACGGCGAGATCGACCACCTGCTTGAGCGTCTCCAGCGGCACCTTCGTCTCGAGGTTGCGAAGGTCGCGGCTGGTGAGCTGACCGAGATGCTCCTCGAGCCGCAACACGCTGACGGAGTCGATCGTGCCGGCCTCGAAGCCGGAATAGATCGCCACGACCTGCGCTTCGGGGGCGATCAGCTCCGCCGCGACGCACTCCAGGAGCGCTTGGGCGAGCCGCTCGTGGACCGGCAGCCCCGCGACATCGAGCAGGACGCGGCGCAGGCCCCAGTCTTCGCAGCCGGCGAGGTGGTTCTTCTCGTCGGCGGCGACGAGGAACGGCTGGCTCGAGCCGACGAGCGAGCGGACATGGTCCCAGTCGAGCCGCTGGTCGACCAAGAGGAGCATCGCGTCGGCGGTCGAGGTGCCGAACAGGCGCACCGCCGCTTCGAGGAGATGTTCGAGCTGTGGTGGAAAGTCAGCCTGGCTCACGGGGCCGTTCCTTGTCGCCGGGCAGAGGCGATGCGGCCGAGCCTCGACCGGGCTTCCACCGCGTGCCAAGACTACGGAGCGGACGGGATCGGATCAAGAAAGCCCGAGAAGCGAGAACTTCAGCGGAGCAGCGAATCGGGCACTTCGGAGCGATCCATCTCGATCCGCGTGGCCGTCTTTGCCACGTCAGGGGCTGCTTTCATGGGGCCGCTGTAGGCCGCGATCCCGCCGGGGAGCACCTTCCCCCAGACCCGCTCCTGATAGATCGTCAGGGCGTGGAGGGCGTGGCCGAGGGGGCCGAGCTTCCATTCCCGCGAGGGCTCGCGGAGGAGAGCCGCCGAGAGAAACTCGACCGCCGACACGACCCGTGACTGGTAGAGCTGATCCTGATCGAGCGAACCGACGAGCCATTCGAGGATGTGGCCCGTGGTCTGCACCTTGCGGTCGACGTCGTCTTCACGGTC
>JBIIQL010000445.1:0-3719 GCA_044342095.1 Pirellulales bacterium | reverse complement strand
ACGGAGCGCGGACGCGGTTCGCCGATTTCTGGCACGGGATCTTTCTGTTTGCGTTCGTGGCCCTGGCGCCCTGGCTCGTCCGAGCCATCCCCTTCGCCGCCCTGGCCGCCATGCTCGTCTACACCGGGTTCAGGCTGGCGTCGCCTGCCGAGTTCATCAGCATCTGGCGGATCGGACGCGAGCAGATGGTGATCTTCCTCGGCACGATCATCGGCGTTCTGGCGACCGATCTCCTCGTCGGCGTGGCTATCGGCGTGGCGACGAAGTTCGTCATCCACGCCATTCATGGCCTCCCGCTGCGGACGATGTTCAAACCATTTCTCGAGATTCGTGTCATCGACGACACGACGATCCAAATCGATGCGGTCGGGTCGGCCGTCTTTTGCAACTGGATCCCATTCCGTGCTCAAATCGAGAAACTCGGGCTTCTCGACGGCAACAATGTCATCGTCAATCTCGAGGGTGCCAGGCTGGTCGATCACAGCGTGCTCGAGAAGCTCCAGGAGTTGGAGGACGACTTCCAACGTGCAGGGCTTTGGATCCGGGTCATCGGGATGGAAAGCCATCGGCCGCTCTCGCGGCACCCCCTCGCCACGCGGAAGCGTGCCGTCTGATCGGGCCGTCGGCCCTCACTCCCACTCGATCGTGGCGGGGGGCTTCGACGAGATGTCGTAGACGACGCGATTGATGCCGCGGACCTCGTTGATGACCCGCGTCGAGATCCGCGCCAGGACGTCGTGCGGGAGATGGGACCAGTCGGCCGTCATGAAGTCCTCCGTCTCGACCGCTCGGACGGCGAGGACCTCGTCGTAGGTCCGGGCATCCCCCATGACGCCGACGCTCTGCACCGGGAGGAGGACGGCGAACGCCTGCGACACTTTCCGCATCAGTCCGGCACGGTCGAGCTCCTCGAGCACGATCGCGTCGGCTTCGCGGAGCGTGTCGAGACGGGGACGCGTGACGTGCCCCAGGCAACGGACGGCGAGCCCCGGGCCGGGGAACGGATGCCGCCACACGATCCGCTCGGGCAGGCCGAGTTGCAGGCCGAGCCGGCGGGCTTCGTCCTTGAACAGGTCGCGGAGTGGTTCGACGAGTTCGAACTGGAGGTCGTCGGGGAGGCCGCCCACGTTGTGGTGGAGCTTGATCGTGGCCGCCGGCCCGTCCGGGGCGGCGCCGCTTTCGATGACGTCGGGATAGAGCGTCCCCTGGGCGAGATACTTGGCGCCGCGGATTCGTGCGGCTTCGTCGCTGAAGCATTCCACGAAGGCCTTGCCGATTCGCCGCCGCTTCTCTTGGGGCTCGGTCACCCCGGCGAGGACTCCGAGAAACTTTTCCTCGGCCGGAACGACATGGAGATCGGTCTTGAAGTGGGTCGTGAATTCCTCGATCACCGCCGCGGCTTCATTCTTCCGCAGGAGCCCGTTGTCGACGAGGATGCATGACACCTGATCGCCGACGGCGCGGCTGAGGAGCGCGGCGACGACGGCGGAATCGACGCCGCCGGAAAGCCCGCAGATCACCCGGTCGCTACCGATCCGGCGGCGCAGTTCGGCGATCGTCGACTCGGCGACATCTTCGAGCCTCCAGGCGCCAGTGCATCCGCACACCTCGCGGAGGAAATTGGCGAGCATCCGGCTGCCGGCGGGCGTGTGGGTCACTTCGGGGTGGAACTGCAGGCCGTAGATCGCAAGCGTCGTGTGGCGGACGGCGGCCAGCGGGCAGGTGGCCGTCCGCGCCAGGGGGGCGAAGTCGGCGGAGACCTCGTTGACCTGATCGCCGTGGCTCATCCACACCTCGGTCGTCGCCGGCACCCCGGCGAACAGTGGATCGGTGGTGGTCACCTCGCAGGAGGCGCGGCCATATTCCCGCGACGATGCCCGGCCGACCCGACCGCCGAGGGCGTCGCAGGCCAGTTGCATCCCGTAGCAGATCCCGAGGACGGGAATGCCGAGACGGAACAGCCCCGGATCGCACCGCGGGGCCCCTTCCTCGTAGACGCTCGAAGGTCCGCCGGAGAGGATGATTCCCCGCGGGGCCATGTCGCGGATCCGGTCGGCCGAGAGGTCGTGCCGGACGATCTCGCAGAAGACGTTCTGCTCGCGCACCCGCCGGGCGATGAGTTGGGCGTACTGCGAGCCGAAGTCGAGGACGATGATCCGCTCGGAACGGGCCGTGGTGGGCTGGTGGGCTGCGGGCCGGTGGGGGTGCTGCGTCATGGCTGAGGGCCGCTTGGGGCGGGAGCGGAAAAGTCCGAGAGTATAGGTCGTGGACGCTCCGATGTTCCAACCAGGGCGGGAAATCCCCGGATCCGCCCCTCCGAGGGGCCGTTCCGGAGCCGGGAGCCGGAGGTGCCTCAGGCTCCAGCGGGGTACGATCGGAGCTTCCGCCCGATGCCGATCACACCTCCCGAGGAGTTCCGGTGCTCACGCTGCTGACGAATGACGATGGGATCTTCGCCCCTGGCTTGGCGGCGCTCGAGCGTGCCTTGGGGCGGTTGGGGGACGTCGTCGCCGTCGCCCCCTCGACCGAACAAAGTGGGGTCGGCCATGCGATCACCTTCCTCACGCCACTGACGGCCAAGCAGGTCTTCGATGGCCACCGGCTGCGCGGATGGGCCGTCGATGGCAGCCCCGCCGATGCGGTCAAGCTGGGGATCTCGCAGTTCCTCCCGCGCCGGCCAGACATCGTCGTCAGCGGCATCAACAGCGGCCTCAATGCCGGGATCAACGTCCTCTATTCGGGGACCGTCGCGGCGGCGATCGAGGGAGCCTTCTTCGGAATCACGAGCATCGCGGTGAGTCTGGAGTGGGACGAGCACGCCGACTATGACCGGGCGGCCGCGATCGCGATCGACGTGATCGCCGAACTGCTCCGTCGCACACCTCCCGCCGGCAGTCTCTTCAACCTCAACATCCCCTCCGCAGCGCTGGCAGGCCGTCGTGAACTGCGGGTCGTACCGATGAGCACGGCACGCTACGGCGAGGCCTTCGAGCGGCGCGTCGATCCACGCGGCCGTTCCTACTACTGGGCGACGAACGAGCCGCCGCCCCCGCCGTCGCCGAGTGAATCGGACGTCACCGCCCTCGCGGCGGGCCACGTTACGCTCACGCCCCTTGACTACGATCTCACCCACAGGACCGCCATCGACACGCTCGCAGCCGGCGAGTGGAAGCTGGGGTGAGCGGCCACGACTTCCCCGCCAGTCGTATCAGGTCCGCGACTTGAGGAACGCGATCGCCAGGGCGGCGGCGGCCCCGATGCCGGCGAGGAACAAGATCCAAAAGACGATCGGCAATCCCTGGAAATGGATGTCGGTCCAGGACGTCTTGATCTTCGGCCGCGACGGATCGTCGGACCGGGCAGGAGCGACCTTCGAGGGGAGCGGCGGTTTTCCGCGGGGGGATGATGGAGGGCCGCCAGACCGCGGCGCCGATCCCTTGCGCGTCGGCGGCGACGACGTGTCGATGCGGGGAAGCCCTTCCACGCCGGACGAGGCAAGTTGCTCCTGGCCGGAGGGCCCCGAGTCGGGGAGCGAACCGGAGCCCGAACCGGCGCCGAGGACCCCCGAGGAACCGAGCGGGCCGGAGGTGCTTCCGGGGCCACTGCGCACGACTTGGCCGGGCTGCCGTCGCGGCCCCGGCGTCGCCGAGCCTTCACCGGAAGCGCGTCTGGGCGCCCGGCGTGGCGGGTCGAGGCGTCCCCCCGGGCGCGGCGCGGCG
>JBIIQL010000444.1:0-3733 GCA_044342095.1 Pirellulales bacterium | reverse complement strand
GAACGCCGTTACCCCTGAGCCCGGACTTGGGGACGGCCAGGGGGCGTACTTGGGGGCGGGGCGAACTGCGGCGATACTCTGGGAATCGCGGTCCACAAGCGACGGATTCGGGGTGGGCTCGGGTGGGGAGCGGATGGCCCAGAGGGAGATTTCGACGATGCGAATGCAGATTGACAGGGCCATGACTCCGCCGGTGGGGCTCGTTGTCGGGATGCCTGTTTGGCTGGTCCTTGGGCTCCTCCTCGGGCAGGCCGTGGCGGCGCGTGGCGCCGAGGGGGATCTGGAACTGGCCCGGGCCGTGCAGCCGATCCTCGCCAACCACTGTTGGAACTGTCACGGGCCAGACGAACACTC
This sequence comes from Pirellulales bacterium, assembly GCA_044342095.1. Classification (GTDB taxonomy): domain Bacteria; phylum Planctomycetota; class Planctomycetia; order Pirellulales; family UBA1268; genus QWOP01. Next base: position 3,379 of record JBIIQL010000444.1, on the reverse strand, counting down.
GCGCGAGGCGGGCCTGAGGCTCGATGTGCGGAGTGCAGCGCTGGCGGTTCGCGACGGTGGGGCGGCCGCGATCGTGGCCGGCGATGCGGCGGCGAGCGAGGTGGTGGCCCGGATCCATGCGACGGACGGGACGCAAATGCCGCCGGAGGCGTTCGGCAAGCCACTGACCGGGGAGCAGCGGACCCTCCTCAGCCGCTGGATCGATGCCGGTGCCCCGTTTGCGACCCACTGGGCCTTTCTTCCGCCACGGCGTCCGCGACTGCCGACCGTGAAGCGGGAGGATTGGCCCCGCGGCGATCTCGATCGGTTCGTGCTCGCCCGGCTCGAGGCGGAGGGGATCGAGCCCGCGCCCGAGGCCGACCGGGCGACCTGGCTGCGGCGCGTGACACTCGATCTCACCGGGCTTCCTCCGACGCCGGAGGAAAGAGACGCCTTCCTCGCCGACTCGAGTTCCGCGGCCCACGAGGCCGTCGTCGATCGCCTCCTGGCATCGCCACGCCATGCGGAGCGGATGGCGATGCAGTGGCTCGACGTCGCCAGGTATGCCGACACCAACGGCTACAACAACGACGAGCCCCGGACGCTTTGGCCGTGGCGCGACTGGGTGATCCGAGCGTTCGCCGAGAACATGCCCTTCGATCGCTTCGTGGCCGAGCAGGTCGCGGGCGACCTGTTCGCCGATGCGACCGTCTCCCAACGGGTGGCGACCGGTTTCAGCCGCAACCACGTGCTCACGACCGAAGGGGGGATCATCGACGAGGAGTATCGGGTCGAGTATGTCGCCGATCGCGTCCACACCACCGCGACCGCCTTCCTCGGCCTGTCGCTCCAGTGTGCCCGGTGCCATGACCACAAGTACGATCCCTTCTCCCAGGCTGACTACTACCGGTTCGCGGCATTCTTCGACAACGTTCCCGACAAGGTCTTGGGCTACAACAGCCAGGGGCGGATGGCCGAGCCGCTCCTCGAGGTGCCTTCGCCTGAACAGATCGCCCAGCGGCACAGGCTCGAAGGCCGCCGCGCCGAGCTGGCGGAGCAATTGGCCCGTCGTGCCAACGACTGCGTCGCTGACCTTCAGGCCTGGGAGGCCACCCTGACCCCGGAGCGTCTTTCAGCAGCCGAGCCCCCAGGATTGATGGCCTGGTTTCCGCTCGATGACATGGCCGGTCCGACGGTCGCCACGGCGCTGTCCGCCGGCGTCCCCGGCGAGGTGGTGGGAAAATTCGAGTCTGCCGAGGGTCGGCTCGGCGGGGCGGGACTGTTTGACGGTCAGACCCACATTACAGCCGGTGAGACCGGGGCGTTCGATGCCGACCGACCGTTCTCGATCTCGGTGTGGGTCCATCCGACGAGCGGGGAAGCGAGTACGGTGCTTTCCAAGATGGATGAAGCCGATGCGTTCCGAGGCTACGACCTGATCCTCGAACAGGGGAAGGTGGCCGTCCATGTCGTTCACCATTGGCCAGACCGGGCCTTCAAGGTGATCACGAACGAGCCGCTCTCGCTCGATCATTGGCACCATCTGGCGGTCACGTACGACGGATCGCGCCGCTCGTCGGGAATGCGGGTGATTGTCGATGGGGTCGCACGGCCGATCACGGCCACGACCGACAACACCGTCGACGGCACGCTCCTCACGTCGCGGCCGTTCCACATCGGCCGCCGGAGTTCGAGCGCCCCTTTCCGCGGACGGATCGATGATCTCCGGCTCTATGGCTGCGTCTTGCCCGACGCCGATTTGAAGGTCCTCGCCAACGGGGAGACCCCGGCCGGGCTCGCGGCCCTCGTCGGCGTGCCGCGTGAGCAACGCAGTCCGGAGCAGGCGGCGCGTCTGCGGAGCCATTTCCTCGATTCCGTCGACGAGCACTCGCGTGGATGGCGCGAGGAGGCGGCTGCCATTCCCGCAAAGCTCGCGGAGCTCACGAAACAGATTCCGGTGACAATGGTCATGGCCGAGATGAGTCCGCGTCGCGAGACACACATCCTGATTCGTGGTCGATATGACCAGCCGGGCGACGTCGTCGCGCCGGGCGTGCCGGGCTTCGGGCCGGGGACCGAAGCCGTGCCCGTGGAAGGTGGCGATCGGATGGCGCTGGCTCGCTGGCTGACGCATCCCGAAAACCCGCTCACGGCCCGCGTCGCGGTCAACCGGTGGTGGGGCATGCTCTTCGGGACGGGGATCGTCGAGACGGTCGAGGACTTCGGTATCCAGGGGGCAGCCCCGAGTGATCCTCAGCTCCTCGACTGGCTGGCGACGGAACTCGTCAGCCGTGGCTGGAACGTGCGGAGCGTGTTGCGCGAGATCGTCCTCTCGGCGACCTACCGCCAGTCGTCCCACATCACGCCGTTGCTCGCGGAGCGCGATCCGGCCAATCGCCTCCTCGCCCGCGGGCCGCGCGGCAGGCTTCCCGCGGAGACGGTGCGCGACAACGCCCTGGCGATCGGAGGACTGCTCGTCGAAAAGGTGGGGGGGCCGAGCGTCAGGCCTTGGCAGCCGGCCGGGCTGTGGGAGGACGTTTCGGTAGAACGTCGCGATATCTACGTCCCCGATAGCGGCGAGGGAGCGCATCGCCGCAGCATGTACACCTTCTGGAAGCGGACCTGCCCACCGCCGGGGATGACGACCTTCGACGCGCCGGACCGGGAGACGTGCGTGGCCCGTCGGGGTCGGACCAACACCCCGCTGCAGGCGCTGGTGTTGATGAACGACCCGACCTACCTCGAGGCAGCCAGGGGGCTCGCCACAAGCCTGATGGCGGAGCCTGGGGACGACGCAGCCCGCATCGGCCGGGCCTGGCTCCGGGCGGTAGGGCGGATGCCGACGGCGGACGAGGCGAGTGTCGTCATCACCGTCCTCGAGGGGGCGCGGCAGCGATTCCGGGCGGACCCAACGGCCGCCGAGCAATTCCTCGCCGTCGCCGGCGGGGCGGTGCCGGACGGCGTCGACCGGCTGACACTCGCAGCCTGGACGACCGTCGCCAGCCTGATCCTCAATCTCGACGAGACGATCTCCAAACCGTGAGCCACCCGCTCTCGGCATCGACCTCCCCCCGCGAACTTTTTCTGCCCTCCCGGATCGGAATCCCAGCCATGCCCGCAAGCTCCACGACGTCTTCGGTGTTCCACCGTCGCGCTTTCCTCGACGGCAGCGCCTCGGTCGTCGGCACCGCCGCCCTGGCCAGCCTGTTCGCCCGGGACGGCTTCGGGGCAGCCCCGGCGGGGCGGGCCATCGGGGCCGTGACGCCGCAGACGATCCCCCGAGCGAAGCGGGTCGTCTATCTGTTCCAGTCGGGGGGGCCATCCCACCTCGAGCTCCTCGACCACAAGCCCCGGCTGCGGGAGTTTCACGGACACGAGCTTCCCGACTCGATCCGGCAGG
>JBIIQL010000443.1:0-3736 GCA_044342095.1 Pirellulales bacterium | reverse complement strand
ACCCCCGCTCGTGGGCGAGGGGAAGAAGGTGCAGTCCGGCTGGCTGCACAAGTTCCTCCTCAATCCCGGTCCGATCAGGCCGGCGGCCGTTCTCCGGATGCCGAAGTTCAACTTCCAGTCGTCCGAAGCTTCGGCCCTGGTCAACTACTTCGCCGCCGTCGACGGTGCCGACTACCCTTACATTTACGATCCGCGGCTCGATGAGAGCTCGGTAACAACGGCAGAAGCGACCCACCCGGGTCACCTCGAGGGGGCGATGAAGATCGTCACCAACAACAATTATTGCGTGAAGTGCCATCTGGTTGGCGGGTACTCCCCGCCCGGCAATCCGAAGGCCCTGGCGCCGCAACTCGAAGTCGTTCATGAGCGGCTCCGGCCCGACTACGTGCACAACTGGATCGCCAACCCGAAGCGGTATCTCCCCTACACCGGCATGCCGGTGAACATTCCCTTCGACAAGCCGGTCAGTCAGGACCTCTATCACGGCACGAGTGAACAGCAACTCGACGCGCTGACCGATCTCCTCATGCACTACGACCGGTTCGCGAAGCGCAACCTCTCTCTCGACGCCTATTTCAAGCAACAGCCAGCAGCGGACCCTGCTGCGGCGGCGCCTGCGGCATCGATCGATCCAGCGCCGGTGACACCGATTCCTGGCCCCGCCGACGGACCAGCGCCTACGATTCCTGAAGGAGCCGGCAGCGTGACGCTGCTCGACCCGAATCAGCCCGGCGTCGATCGCACGATCGCGGTCGCCGACAGGGACTGATTGCCCCGACACAATCCCGACCGATCCGCACCGGAGAACCGACCATGATCCGTCGATCCACGAGTATCCGTTCCACCATCGGCGCGCCGGCGACGCTGGCCCTGCTCCTCGCGTCCCAGGTCGCCGTCGCTGACGACTGGGGTTCGATCAAGGGCCGCTTCAAGTTCGGTGGCGCCGTTCCGACTGCGGCCGAACTCAAGGCCGACAAGGACGTCGAAGTCTGTGGCAAGCACAAACTTCTCAACGAAGAACTGTCCGTCGGTGCCGACGGGGGCATCGCCAACGTCGTCGTCTTCGTCCGCGACAAAGACGTGAAGATCCACCCCGATGCCGCTGGCGCGAAGAGCCCGGTGTTGATGGACAACAAGGACTGCCGTTTCGAGCCGCACGTCGCCTTCGTCCAGATCGGCCAGCCGTTGACGCTCAAGAACTCCGACACGGTCGGTCACAACAGCAACATCGCGACGCTCAAGAATCCTCCCTCCAACAGCCTGATCGCAGCCGGCGCCGAGTCGAACGTGACGTTCAAGGCCGAAGAGGCCATTCCCGCCCAAGTGACCTGCAATATCCACCCCTGGATGAAGGGCTGGGTGCTCGTCCGTCCGAATCCGTACGCGGCCGTCTCGTCTGCCGATGGCAGCTTCGAAATCAAGAACCTTCCGGCCGGTGACATCGAACTGCAACTCTGGCACGAAAAGGCCGGCTACATCGGCGAGATCAGCGTCAAGGGAAAGTCAGAGAAGATCGCCAAGGGCCGGAAGAAGATCAAGGTTGCCGCCGGCGACAACGACCTCGGGGAGATGGTGCTCGATGCCAACCTGTTCAAGAAGTGAGCGGTCGGCTTCGGCCGTCGAGACCTCCCGTCCTCGGCGCGCCCGCGGCGCCGCAGCCAAGCTAGGACTAGCCCTCATGCTCGTTCCCCTCGGGGTCGGGTGTGGCGATGGGCGCGTCAGTCAACCGGTCGTTGACACGGACGCCGCTGATCGTGTTCGCACGTCACTGGTGACCTCGGCGGGTGCCGCTGTCGAGACAGGCTCCGAGGCAACGGCGACCGGCACGGGCTGGGGGACGCTCAAGGGTCGGTTCGTGTTCGCAGGCGTCCCGGCGGAGGCCAAGGCGCTCGTCGTCGACAAGGACACCGAAGTCTGCACGAAGGACGGGGTCAAACTTCTCGATCGATCGCTGCTCGTCGACCCCTCCTCGAAGGGGCTCGCAAACGTCGTGGTGTTCGTCCGCAAATCGAGCCGGGTGAAGGAGGCGACTCCCCCTACGGCGCCTGTTGTCTTTGATCAAAAGCAGTGTGAGTTCATTACGCCGGTGTTCGCGGCCAGGGTTGGCCAGTCGATCGATGTTCACAACAGCGATCCGATCGGCCACAACACGAACATCGCCGGGACGAGTTTCAATCAGTTGATCCCTGCAGGCGGCGGCACGCTCTTTAAGCCTGAAGCCGAAACCGGCATGCCGACGATGGTGACCTGCAACATTCATCCGTGGATGAAGGCCTACGCCGTCTTCCGCAAGGACGGCTACGTCGGCGTCAGTGCCACGGACGGTTCCTTCACGATTCCCGATCTTCCGGCCGGGGAAATGCTCGAGTTCCAGGTTTGGCACGAACGCTCCACGGGCCCCAATGGCGCCTTGGGCCTTGCCAACCCCGATCTCAAGTGGACCCCAAAGGGTCGATTCCAGGTCAAGATCGAAGCCGACGAGATCAAGGACATCGGCACGCTCGAGGTTCCAGCGGCCGCCCTCGGTGGTTGACCCTCTTCCGCCCCCTCCATCACACAGCCATGAATCTCACCACTTCCGCCGACGTCGACCACACTAAGGGCACCCGCCCGGCGTGGAGCGTCAAGATCGTTCTGGCCCTTCTGGTCGTGATCGGCGGCACTGGCTGCGGGGCTACCCCTCCGGCCTGGTTCCGTCTCAACATGGTCGAGGCGACCAAACAAAAACTCACCCCTGACCAAGAGCGTCAGGTGGCGACGCTAATGACGGCGATGTTCGGAACGCCAGACGACCCGGTGGCGCTCCCCGAAACCGGCCTCGACGAGGCGAAGCTCCGCCTTGCTGCAGGCCCTGTCCGCAGCGACATCGTCGGACGGAAAAACGGCCTTTACCGAGAACACTGTGCTCATTGCCACGGCGTCACCGGCGACGCCCTCGGCCCCACTGCCGCGTTCCTCAATCCATATCCTCGCGACTACCGCCCCGGGATTTTCAAGTTCAAGAGCACCGAGCGGGCCGACAAGCCGACGCATGCAGACCTTACCCGAATCCTCAAAAACGGGATCCCGGGCACCTCGATGCCGTCATTCGCGCTGTTGAGCGAGACGCAGGTCGATGCCCTCGTCGAGTACGTCAAGTATCTCTCGATCCGGGGCGAGACGGAGCTCGGTCTGATGCGGGCCTACTTCGAACTCGACGATGACGCGCAGGGCAAATTGCCCGAAACCCGCGAGTTCCTCGTGGGTGAAGTCCTCGAGCCTGTCGCCGAAAAATGGAAGACCGCTGCCGACGCTCTGATTCCGGTGCCCGAGATGCCGGCGGACATCGACATGGTGGCGTCGATCGCCAAGGGGCGTGAGCTGTTCTATGGCGACAAGGCAAATTGCGTGAAGTGTCACGGCCCGACGGGGATGGGTGACGGACAGGCCAACGACTACGACGACTGGAACAAGACCATCGTCGAGTGGACGAAGGAGGTTGTCGGCACCGACGACAAGCAGTGGGCCAACCGGGCCCACCGGGTGCTCGATGGTGACTCCCTCGAACCGCGGACGATTCCTCCCCGCAACCTCCGCCGTGGCATCTATCGCGGCGGACGCCGCCCGCTCGACCTCTACTACCGTATTCACGCCGGAATCAACGGCGCCCCGATGCCCGCGGCCAAGGGGACCGTTCCGCCGGAGGACATCTGGCACATCGTCAACTACGTCCGCTCCCTCCCCTATGAACTCGACG
>JBIIQL010000442.1:0-3737 GCA_044342095.1 Pirellulales bacterium | reverse complement strand
GGCGGCTACCAAACCTGGACCGGCCACCACAGCTACGCCGAGCCGGGCACCGGCGAGCGGATGGTGGCTGCGGCCGTGAGCCAGCTCGGCCGGCTCGAAGAGCAGCTGCGGGAGCAGGCCGGGCCTCGGGGCGACGCGCAGCGGTGAGCAGTGAGGCGCTGCGGACGATCGACCGACTTGATTCGCGTCACCTCCGAGGACGGTCATGCGGCACGACCTGCTGCGGCAGGGGCGTCGTGTGGCGGCGTCTTCGGCGGGGCGTGCCGGCCGCTGCAGCGGTATCATGGGAGACGTACGGGGAGAGCTACGGCCGAGGATCGCCTCCTCGCCATCGACCTGAAGACCGAGGCAAAGCGATGACCATCAAGCGGGGATCGGGGCTCGTGATCGCGGTGTGGCTGGCGGGGCTGTGGCTGGCGATCGGTCTGTTCTCCGTCGCGGCTGCCGCCGAGGTACTCCGGGTGGGGAGTGCGGCGATCGAGATCCCTGCCGATGACACGATGGACATGGCCGGCGGGATCCATCCCTGGAGGGCGAACGGCGCCGAAGCGCCGCTTCGGGCCACGGCGCTGGTGGTGGCCCGTGGGAATGAAAAGCTCGCCATCTGTTCCTGTGACGTGCTCTTCGTGCAGAAGGATTTCGTCGATCCCGCCCTCGAGTCGATCCGTGCGGCGACGGGGATTCCCCCCGAGCGCGTCCTCGTTCATGCCACGCACACCCACTCCGCCCCATCGGCGACGCGCGTCCATGGCTATCAGCGCGATCCCCGGTTCGTGGAGGGGCTCGCCAAGGCGATCGCCGATGCGGTGATCGCCGCCCACGCGGCGCTCGATGCCCATCCCGACTGCCGGCTCCGCTACCGGCTCGGCGAGGAGTCGAGCGTCGGCCAGAACAGCCGCATCCTCCTCGGCGATGGAACGATCTTTTGGATCGGCAACCGCGACGACGCCGTCCGTCCCACGGGGCCCTTTGATCCCGACCTTCCGGTGATGGCCTTCGAGACGGCCGACGGGAAGCCGGTGGCGACGCTCTTCAACCACTCGACCCATTGCATCGGGGCCCGCGAGGGAGGGAAACGCTCGCCGGCGTTCTACGGCCTGGCCGCTCAGGAACTCGAGGCGGAGCAGGGGGGGCATCACGTTTTCCTCCAAGGCGCCTCCGGCTCGACGCACAATCTCACCGTCCCCCCCGCGGAAATGGTGATCCGGATCAAGGAAGCGGTGAACCGGGCTCGCGCGGCCGCCACGCCGCGGGAGGTGCCGCGCCTCCTGGCGCTCAAGGAGCCGTTCGAGTTCCGCGTCCGTGCCTTCGACGAATCGGCCGAGGAAGAGGCGGTGAAGAGCTATTGCCGCAAGCGGGTGGGGAGTGAGGAGGCAGCCGAAGGAATCGCGCAGGTGTTCCGCACGCAACGGGCCGAGATCGCCCCCCATCAAGGAGAGACCCGCACGACGTCGATCCAGACGCTCGTCATCGGTGACGTGGCGATCGTCGGGGTGCCGGCGGAGTTCTTCACCGTCCTCGGGCAGGAGATCAAGCGACAAAGCCCCTTCCGCCACACCTTCATCTCGGAGCTGTCCAACGATTGGGTCGGCTACATCCCAGACCGCAAGGGGCACGAGCTCGGTGGCTACCAGACCTGGACCGGCCACCATAGCTACGGCGAGCCTGGCACCGGGGAGCGGATGGTGGCCACGGCCGTGAATCAGCTCCAGCGGCTCCACGAGGAGCTTCGGGGGCAGGTTCGGGATCAGGGAAGCACGGGAGGATCGGGGCGATGAACGTGCAACGCTGGTTCGCGGCTTTCGGGATGGTGGCGGCGATCGCGTTGTGGGCATCCCCGGGCGCCGCCGAGCCGCCGGGGCCGCTCTCCCCCGCCGACTCGCAGGCCTCCTTCGAGGTGGTGCCGGGGCATGTCGTGGAACTCGTGGCGGCCGAGCCGCTCGTCTTCGATCCGGTGGCGATCTGCTGGGATGACGACGGGCGCCTGTTCGTCGCCGAGATGAGCGACTATCCCAAGGGTGACGGCGGCGGCCGGATCGTCACTCTCACCGATTCTGACGGCGACGGCACGATCGACACGCGCACCATCTTTGCCGCGGGGCTCCCGTTTCCCAACGGTCTGCTGGCCTGGAACGGTGGGCTCCTGGTGACCGCCGCCCCCGACATCCTCCACCTCGCCGACCGCGATGGCGACGGCGTGGCCGAGACGAGCGAGGTGGTCCTTACCGGGTTCCAAGCCGGCAACCAGCAACTCCGCGTCAACGGCCTCTGTGCCGGCCCCGACGGCTGGATCTATGCCGCCAACGGGCGCAGCGGCGGCTCGATCACCGCGCCGAAGCGCCCCGACGCCCCGGCCGTCTCGATCGATCGCCACGATCTCCGCTTCCGCCCCGACACCGGGGAGGTCGAAGCGGTGGCGGGGTTTTCGCAATTCGGCCTCGCCTTCGATGCCCAGGGCAACCGCTTCAGCAACTGGAACACCGCGCCGATCCGTCAGGTCATCTTCCCGCTCGACGTCGCCGTCCGTCATCCTTTCTCGGCGCCGCCGACCGACATGGATGTGCTCGAAGATCCGATCCAACAGAATCGGCTGTTCCCGATCAGTGGCACGCCGACGACGTTCAACCGCGAGCCGACCGACGCCTTCAATGCCAGTTGCGGGCTCTCGATCGACCGCGGATCGCGGCTCGTCCCGAGCGGCTGCGCCCATGTCTGTGAGCCGCTGCTCAATCTCGTTCACCGTCGTGAGCTCGTCCCGGCCGGCGTCGCCTTCGAGGCCCGTCGTCCGGCCGGCGAGGAGACTCGCGAGTTTCTCGCTTCGCGCGATCCCTGGTTCCGGCCGGTGTTCACGGTCACCGGCCCCGATGGGGCGCTGTGGATCTGTGATTTCTATCGGCGCTGGGTCGAGCATCCCGACTTCGTCCGCGCCGACCTCCGCGACGGCGTCGATTGGAGCGAGGGGACCGATCGGGGACGGATCTGGCGCGTGCGACCGGCGGGCAACGCGTCGTCGCCGGACGACGGTGGGGTGAAGCGAGTCGCCGAGGCGGGCGCCGCACGCTCCGCGGCACGACAGCGGCTCGACGGGGCGGGTGGGGCGCTCGCCTCGGTGGCGCTGACACTGGCTGCCGACCCCGATCCGGCGATCCGATTCGACGTGGCGTTGGCGGCGGAATCGCTTCCGGCGGAGACACGTGGCGCCGTGCTTGCGAAAGTGGTCTCGACCGCACCGGCCGACCGGTGGGTCGAGCGGGCGGTGCTCTGTGTTGCCGAGGATGGGGCGGCCGCCGTCGTTCGGGGGCTCATCATCGACGACCAACGCGACGGCACCCAGCCGGGGATTCTCCGTGGGCTCGCCGCGGCCTGCGGTCGGGTCGATGCCGGAAGGGATTCCTCGCCGCTTTCCTCCGTCGTGGCGACGAGCAACCTCGATCGGGCCGAGCAAGTCGCCCTCCTCGCCGGATGGGTGGAGGGGAGACGGTTGGCCGGTGTGGCCGACATGCCGGCAGACTTCGGTGGTCGGCCGTTCGACGCCTGGCTCGCCGTCGCGCGGGATCTCGCCGCCGGGAAGGGAGAAGTAAGCCGCGGCGATGCGCTTGCGCTGCTCCAGCTCGATCGATCCATGGGAGCCTTGTCGATCCTCCTCGGGCGCCTGACGCTACCGATCGACGTCGACGAGGTGGCGCTCATCTTCCGGAGCCTCCGCGGCCGCGATCCGATTGCGGTGAGTGATCGTG
>JBIIQL010000441.1:0-3745 GCA_044342095.1 Pirellulales bacterium | reverse complement strand
GGCGTCATCCACCAGGAATTCGAAGGCGAAGTCGTCGTCATCGATCTCGAGACCGGGAACTATTTCAGTCTTCCCGGCGCGGGTGGAGTTCTGTGGCGACGATTGGCCGCGGGCGGTGCGTCGCTCGAGGATCTTGCCGCGAGTCTCATGGTGCGCTTCGAGGTGGCGTCCGAGACCGTCGTCACCGACATCAGGGTCTTTCTCGCGGAGCTGGAGCGGGAGGCACTGGTTGTCGAGGGGGTCGGCCCCGACGATGTCGTTGTCACAGTCGATCCATCCGTGACGGCGAGGATGCCTTACGTCGCCCCGACAGTCGACACCTTCCGCGAGTTGCAAGACTTGTTCCTCCTCGACCCCGTCCACGACGTCGATCCGGCGGTCGGCTGGCCGCACGCCGCGGACCCGACGGCGCATGGGGCGACCACCACGGTTCGGCTCTCCAGCGCCGATGTGGTGTCCGCCGGGATCGATGGGACGGTGGTGGTGGTGAACAGGGATCGCGGCGTCTGGTGCCGCCTCGAGGCGGAGGCCGCGAAAGCGTGGCGCAGCATCGAAGTCGGAACGACCCGGCTGCGCGGCGACGAGGTCGCGTGCGCGCTGCTCGATGGGGGGTTCGTGGAGACCGCGGCAGATGGCGGCGCGTCGACAGCGACGATCGACGTGCCGGGGGTGGTCTCGATCCATGATGAATTGCACGACCAGATTCGCCCCTGGGGTGATCGCGCTAGGCCTCGGCGGAGTGCGGCAAGCCCGGTTGCCACGGCGATCTGCGAACGACTTGACGCATGGTTCGAGCGTGCCGCGCGAGAGATGACCCTCAGCCTTCATTCCGTGGCCGGCCACCGGGTCGCGGTAGAGGCGCCGGCCGGAAGCGATGCGGCGTCTCTGGTGGCGGCCCTTCCCCCGGGTGCCGGACACGCCGCAACGGGGCCGACGCTCTCGATCCGCGTGTGGCGTGGAGAGCCTGGGGATGCAGCGCCGCTCGTGGCGAATCTCACCGAATCGCTCCGATCAAATTGGGGCACGCTGTGCGGGCCGCGGGGAGAGGTCATCGATCTGCACACTGAGACCACCAGCGCGATCTTCGATCCGGGTGGCAACGTGCTCAGCGTCGTCGATCGGTCCCGGAATCGTGCCTGGGCCGTGAAGGTCGACGACCGGCCATATCCCTTCTGGGAGATCGGAGGTCCCCTCCGCTTCATCTTTCACGACCACTTCTCGCACTACGGCCTCCAGCTGGTGCATGGCGCGGCGGTCGGCGACGATCGCGGCGCCCTGCTCGTCGTTGGCCGTGGTGGGTCGGGTAAGTCGAGCACGGCGCTCGCGGCGGCAGCCTGCGGCCTCCGCTACCTCGGCGACGACTACTGCCTTGTCGATCCCTCCACGCTCGCCGTTCATGCGATCTACGGCACGGGCAAACTCGTGGGCGGGGAGGACTTCGGCCGGCTTCCGGCTTACCGCGGGCGGTCGATTAACGCCGACTCCTTCGAACGAGGGGGGGCAGGCAAGGGCGTGTTCCTCGTCGATGGCGTGTTCCCTGGGTCGTTGGTCCACACCCGCCCCCTCCGTGCCATTGTCGTGCCCCGCATCGATCATGCCGTCTCTTCGCGCGGTGGAGTCGGCTCGCGGGGCGATGCCCTGGAAGCGATCTTTCCCAGTACCGTGGGCCAACTTCCCGGAGCGGGGGCCGACGACGCCAGCCGCGTCGAACGACTTGTCTCCGGCTTGCCGTCGTATCTCCTCCACGTGGGAAGCGATCCACACGGCGTTGCCGAAGCGATCCTGGAAATCATCACCAAATGCTCCGCATCAGTCTGATCGTTCCGCTCCATCAGGGAGAGCGATTCATCGCCGACGCCCTGTTCTCAGCATTGCGACAGGAGGAACCGCCGTACGAGATCATCGTGATCGACGACGGATCGACCGACGGGGGGCCCGCGATCGTGCGGGGCTTTTCCGGAGTGCGGTTGATCGAGCAGCCGAATCGGGGGCCAGGGGCCGCCAGGAATGTCGGGGTATCGGCCGCCACCGGCGACCTGGTCGCCTTCCTCGATCAGGATGACCTGCTGAGACCGGCGGCGTTGCGGCGCCACCGCGAGTCGCTCACGGCCGCGCCCGACGCCCGATTGTCCGTCTGCAGGCAGCATATCGGAATGATGCCGGGGGAACCGGTGCCCTCCTGGCAGCGGGCGGAACAGGTCGACACCGAGGTACTCACGTGGACCCCGAGTTGCGTTTGCGTCAGGCCGGTCGTATTCGGGGAGATCGGCCCCTTCGACGAGGACCTCCGGGCCACCAGCGACCTGGAGTGGTTTCGGAAATGCCGGGCTTCCCGCCTCCCCTTCGCCGAGATCCACGAGACCTTGGTCGACCGTCGCGTGCACGCGCGTGCCCAGTCGGGTGATGCCGACACCTATCGGCGCGAGATGCTCGCGATCGCTCGACGAGCCGCCGTCGAGAACCGAAGGGGTGCCCGATGACGACGCGTTCCGGAGCGCGTGACCGTCGGCCGATGACGGTGAGTGTCGTCATCCCGGCCCTGAACGCCGTCCGTTTCGTCCGGGAGGCAGTGGAAAGCGTCCTCGCGCAGAGCGATCTGCCCCACCTGTCGGACCCGGAGGTCATCGTCGTCGACAACGGCTCGGCCGACGGCACAGCGGATCTGGTGCGAACGACATTCGGAGAACGGGTCCGAGTGGTGTCGGAGACCTCCGTCCGCGGCATCGCGCCGACACGCAATGCCGGTATCGCGATCGCAACCGGCGACGCGATCGCCATGCTGGATGCCGACGACGTGTGGCTGCCGGAGAAGTTGTCCCTGCAGCTGTCGTTGCTCGAAGCCTGTCCCGACGTTGCGATGGTGTTCTGCCACGGCACGGAGTTCGCCGATCCGCCGGGCTGCGCGCCGTGCAGAGAGGAGGCCGGTCCGTTCCTGTTGTGCTCCGCGTTACTCGCCCGCCGCGAGACACTCGTCGCAGCCGGTCCGTTCCCCAATTTCCGTAGCGGCGAGTTCATCGCCTGGTACGGGTGGTCTCAGACGCTTGGACTCCGCTCGCACGTGCTTCCCGACGTGCTCGTTCGACGCCGGGTGCACGCGTCGAACTCCACCCGCGATCGGTCGTCGCTCGCGGATTATCCGCTGGCCATGCGTTGGCTGCTCGAGAAGCGCCGGGCACGGGAGTCGGGCAATCCGGATCCGCGATGACCGATCCTCTGCTCGAGTGCGTAATCGCGGGTTCGGACGAGGCCGCCGCCGACGCCTGGTCGCGCTGGCGATCGGCGACCGACATCGATTCCATCCCCTGGCGCGACACCCTCCTCGTGCCGATGATCGCCGAATCGCGTCGGATCCGCTTCCAGGCGGGGGATCCGGCGGCACCGATCCTGTCGGGTTTCGTGCGTCGGGCCTGGACTCAGGGGGCGATCCTCGCGGCGCGCGCTCGGGGAGTGGTCGGCGCACTTCGTCACGCCGGGCTCGGCCCGGTCATGATCGGCGGATCGACGGCGTCCTTTCTCCTCTGCCGAACGGACGGGGCCCTGCGGCCGGTTACCGACACGACGATCCTCCTGCCACGGGACCAACTCGAAGGGGCCGTAGCGGTCCTGGGACGGGAGCGTTGGGTGCCCCGGTCCGGCATTCCTTCCCGAGCGTGGCGAGGGTGGGCCAGTGCCATGATCGTCGATCGCGGGCGGGAGTCGTTGCGTGTTGCATGGAGGCATCTGGCGGTGCCACCGTGGAGGTCGG
>JBIIQL010000038.1:0-12907 GCA_044342095.1 Pirellulales bacterium | reverse complement strand
GTCGGAGTCGGCGGTGAGCCATGCAGCGGAGGGGTGTGGGCGGAGGTCGGCGATCGGCTCGGCGCCGCCGGGCTGCACGACCGTGCCGCTGTATTGGGCGGGGAGGAAGCCGGCGTCCCAGTTCTTTACGCCGTTGGAGGCGAATCCGCGGTGATCGGGGAGGACGACGAACGTGGGGAGGTTGTCGTTGAGCGAGCCGAGGGCGTAACCGACCCAGCAACCGGCGCCAGGAAAGCCGGGGAGGACGAAGCCGGTCGACTGGAGGAGCGTGGCTGCGGAGTGGACCCCCGACGTGCTCACCATGTTGTGGAGGAAGGCCATCCGGTCGACGACCTCGCCGAGCGGCGCGACGGCGTCGGAGAGCATCTTGCCGCACTCGCCATGGGCCTTGAAATCCCACACCGGCTTCAGCCACGGCCCCAGGCCGTTTTGAAAGGCCTCGACCGGCTCGCCGAAATTGCTCTCCTCACCGTGCCGCTTCACGAGCTCCGGCTTGTGGTCCCAGAGATCGATGTGGCTGGCGGCGCCGGCCATGAACAGCTGCACGACCCGCTTCGCCTTGACGGGATGAACGAGGGCCGGATGGACGCCGCCCGCCGTGGTCGTCTCACCGGCGAGGAGCGACGACAGGGCCATCCCGCCGAGGCCGCCGGCGGCGGTGGAGAGCCAGCCTCGCCGCGAGAGGAGCGAGCCTTCGCGGTGCGGGAAAGCCGAACCGTGGTGGTGGGGGGATGTCATGGGGCCTCCGGGTGCCGCCCGGGAAGCGGGCAGCCGAATCATCGAATCGGCGAATCAGTCGACGAAGGTGAACTCGTTGAGATTGACGAGCGTCCGGCAGACGGCCGGCAGGCCATGAGAACCGACGAGCTCGAGAAGCACCGTCGATTCCTCGTCGGTCGGCGCCCGGCCGAAGGCGAGGCGCAAGGCCCGATCGACCTGCGCGCGGGGATCATCCCCCGCCTCGCGGGCCACCCGTGCGGCAAACTCCACGGCCTGCGTCGTCATGAAGCCATTGTTGAGCAGGGCGAGAGCCTGGATCGCCGAGAGGCTTTCATTGCGCTTTTCTACCCGCATCGACGGATCGGCGCAGTCGAGGCTCGTCATGAAGGGCTGCGTCTGGCTGCGGACGATGAAGCGGTAGATGCTCCGCCGCCACGTGGAGCGATCGGCCGGATCGGCGAGGTCGTAGCGGTAGTGAGGGGAGTGTTCCGGGTGTTCGATGCGGAAGTCCTGCCAGCCAGGGCCGCCTGCCGTGGGGTCGAGTGTGCCGGCTGTGGCGAGGACCGCGTCGCGAATCGCCTCGGCTTCGAGCCTCCGTCGGTTCTGCCGCCACAGCAACGCGTTGCCGCTATCGATGGCCGTCATGGCCGGATCGTCATCGGCCCGCTGGCGCCAGGTCGCACTGCCGACGATGAGGCGATGGAGATCCTTGAGCGAGCCGCCCCGATCGCGGAACTCGGCTGCCAGCCAGTCGAGGAGGGCCGCGTGGCTCGGCGGGGAGCCCATCCGGCCGAAGTCGCTCGGGGTGTCGACGATGCCGCGGCCGAAATGGTAGAGCCAGGCCCGGTTAACGGCGCTCCGCCAGGTGAGCGGGTTTTCGGGCGAGACGAGCCACTCGGCCAGCGCCTTGCGGCGGGACCCTTCCGGGGCACCGGCGGGAAGCTCGAACCGGGCCGGGAGCATCGCGAGTGCCGAAAGCGCTCCGGGGCCGACCTCGCGGCCCGGCGTACTGACATTGCCGCGGGCAAGGAGATGGATCGGACGCGGGATTCCGCCGCGCTGCGTCGCCGTCACCGTGTAGAGCGGCCGCAGTGGCGGAAGGGCCTCACGCTCGCGATTGAGGGTCGCAAGGTCCTCCTCGATCGCCCGGAGGCCGTCGGTCACGTCAGCCGGCACCTTCGCGAGCAATTCGTCCCGTTCGCGACGGAGGGCGACCGCGTCGGCCCCCGGTGCCGGAAACTCCCCGTCGACGAGATTCGCCCGCTGCCAGCGCGGCGGCGCCTCGATCGAATCGAGGGCGGTGACGGCGGCGCCGCGGGCGACGTTCGTGCCGTCGGCGTCGAGGACATCGAGTTCGGCGATCGCGGCGATGAAGTCGTTTTGCCGGGGAGCGAGTCGGGTGGCGGTGACACGGATGTGACGAACGGCCCCGGCTGTCACGGGATCAGCGGCGAACACTTGCGACGTCGTGCCTGGATTGGGGAGATCGTCGGCACCGGAGTCGGCCAGGCGCACGACGGCGCTTGTGAACGTGGGATCGTTCGAACCCTCGATCCGAAACCGACGGGGGAATCCGAAGCCAGCCCCGATACCATTGAAATCGTCGTGGCAGGGATGGAGGACGACGCGTGTGATCGCGATCTCGCGGCCGAGATCGACCTGCACCCATTTTTCCGTGTCTGCCGCCTTCGGACTGCTCGCGGCGACAATTTCCGAATGCCAGCCAAAAGCGGGCGTGGCATTGCCTCCGCCGGGGGCGGCGAGGGTCTTGTCGATCTCAGCGAGGCGGGGGCCGGCGGCCTCAGCCCGCCGGGACTCGAGGGCTTTCTTTCGGGCGTCGAGATCGGTGCGGCGGGCATCGAGCGCGGCATGGGCCCGCATCACGGCCGGATCGGGGGAGTAGGTCCGCTCGGTGCGATCGAGGGCGGCAAAGACGGCCTGAAGGGAGTAGTAATCCTCCTGGGAGACGGGATCGAACTTGTGCGCGTGGCACTGGGCGCACTGGATCGTGACGCTCGCGAAGGTGCCGATCGTGTTGGCGACCATGTCGTCGCGGTCGAGATGGCGGGCGATCTTGCCGTCGGTCTTCGTCTCCGGCACTTCGACATGGCCGATGAAGTCCCACGGGCCGGCGGCGAGCATGCCGGTTGCCTCGAGGGCGCTTGAGTCCTCGGGGCGGAGGACATCGCCGGCGATCTGGTCGGTGACGAACCGGGCCCAGGGGAGATCGGCGTTGAAGGCGCCGATCACCCAGTCGCGATAGGGCCAGGCATTGGGTCGCTGTTTGTCCTTGTCGTAGCCGTGCGTGTCGCCGTAGTGGACGACATCGAGCCAGTGCCGGGCCCAGCGCTCGCCGTAGCGCGGTGAGGCGAGCATCCGCTCGACGAGATTCTCGTAGGCGGCCGGGTCGGCGTCGGTGACGAAAGTATCGATCTCTTCTGGTGTCGGCGGGAGGCCGAGAAGATCGAACGAGAGGCGGCGGATGAGTGTCCTTCGGTCAGCCACCGCCGTCGGACGCATTCCCTCGGCGGCGAGTTTGGCCCGCACGAAGGCGTCGATCGGGTTGCGGTCGGGCTCGACGCCGGGAAGGGACTGGAAAGCCTCCACCGGCGCCGGGGGCTCGGGGCGGTGGATCGGCTGCCAGGCCCAGTGGTCGAGGCGCGGGTCGCGGTCGGCATCCCCTTCGGCACCGGGCCAGGGGAGGCCGTCGGCCAGCCAGGCGGAGAGGCTCGCGATCTCCTCGGCCGTGAGAGGCTCACCGGACGGGGGCATCCGTTCGTCGGCATCGGCGGTGCGGATCCGGTCGAGGAGTTCCCCCTCGGTGCCGTTTCCGGCAGTGGCGATGGGGCCGTATTCGCCCCCACGGAGAATCCCCCCACGCGAGTCGAGCCTCAAGCCCCCTTCCTGCGCGTCTTCGCCGTGGCATTCGACACAGCGGGCCACGAGGAGCGCCCGGGCAGCCGCGTGGCGATCCTCGGCGGCGGATGCCGTCGTGGAGGCCGCGACAGCGGCCAGAAGCGTCAGAAAGAGGCGAACCATGATGGGATTCCTCGGATCGATACAGTGTATCTCCGCCGGAAGACCGATTTTTACACGGATCGGCCCGGGAGCCGGGAATCCCCGCGTAAAAAGTGCCGGTTTCACGGAGATTCGAAGGAGAGGAACGATTCGGCGGAGCGATCTCGTGGACGAGTCTCGGCGGGCCGAGTTTCTGGCACAGTACAAGGCCGCGGAACCCGCGATCCGTGCTCATGTGAGGCGGCTGGTGCCCCTGCGGAGCGAAGTCGACGACGTCCTTCAGGAGGTTGCCGTGGTGCTGTGGAAGAAATTTCCGCAGTTTCGCCAGGAGGACGACTTTCGGCGCTGGGCGTTCGGCGTCGCCAAGTACGAGGTCCTCGCCTGGTATCGGGACCGGGGACGCGACCGAACGATGCTCTCCGGAGCGATGGTCGAAATTCTGGCCGATGACGCGATCCTCGAGGACTCGAGACTCCATGCCCAGCGGGAGTTCCTCGACCGCTGCCTGGGCAAACTCGATCCGCGCGACCGGCAACTCATTCTTGCTTCGTACCGGCCTGCGGCCCGAATCCAGGACGTCGCCGTGCAGAGCGGTCGTTCCGTCGGAGGGTTCTATCAATGGCTCCACCGCATGAGGAAAATCCTCCTCGACTGCATCCGGGCCGAAATGCAGCGATCAGAAAAGGCATGAGGTAGCGGACATGAACGATCCAACCGCGTTGTCGAAGGCCGACATCGAGGTCCTTGCGGGCCGCTACATCGACGGATGTGCAACCGCCGACGAGGTCGCCCGGCTGGAGCAGGCACTCGCCATGGACGCCGCCGCGCGAAGGGCCTTTCTCGAACTGTGCAACCTCGATTCCGCCCTCGAGCACCGGGCGACCTCCTTCTCCGGTCCGATCTCCCCGCTGTCAGTTGTGGGACGTGGCGGGCGGCGGCTGCCAGGGGCTCTGGCGGGGGTGGCAAGCCTCGCGGTCGTGGCTGCGGTCGCCTGGTGGCTCTCGGCTGGCGGACGCCGGCCACACACGACCCATTACGACGATCGATCCTTACCTGTCGTGACGGTGGCGACGATCCATGGCGGCGACGATGTGGACGATGGTCGACCGATCAGCCCGACAACGCTCCGTGCGGGAGCTTCGGTCGCCATCCGCTCGGGGAGTGGCGCCGACGTCGATCTGCTCGACGACGCGGTCTACGGAGTGAGTTCGAGCGACGAAGGAGCATTGTTCGGCGGGAGCGTGCTGGCGCGTCTCGCCGGGTCTGCGGCGAAGTATGCGGTCACCGCATCCAATCTCCGCATCACCGACGTCGGGACATCGTTTCGGGTCGAACGCATCGACGACGAGCATCTCGCGGTCACCGTACTTGACGGCACCGCGGAGGTGCAGTCGCGGGTGAGACGGCCGCGCTGCTTCTGGTCGTTCGATGACATGGATCCGGTGAGGACGCCGACGATTTCATTGGACTCCGTCCGCTCCCTTCCCGTCGACCTCGGCGCCGGCGCGGCGAGCGTGGAGGGAATTGTCGGGGCTGGAGCCCTCCGGTTCGACAACACGTCGGAGGCTGTGGCGACCATCGACGGCGGTCTCGGTGAGAAGGTGGGCGAGGGGACGCTTTCCATGCGCGAGGGGATCTCGCTCGAGGCCCTGTTCGTCTCTCGCTGGAGTGGCGGGGCAGGCGACTACGACGAGCTCTACCGCAAGGAGGATGGCAACTGCCGGGTGCTCCTTTCCTTCCAGAACGACGGGGTTTCGCACGCGGCATTCTCCGAACCGCCGGTTCCTCCCGGACCATGCCTGTCCTTCGGTCTTCACCTTGCGGGGATCGGCTACCGTGAACTCGACATGCCGCTCGATGGAGAGGACGGGCGGCCGACGATCGCGGAGCTGACCGACGGGCAGGTGCATCACGTGGTCGCCTCCTACGACAGCTTCACCGGGAGGAAATTCATTGCGATCGATGGTGTGAAACGTTTCGAGCACGTCGTGCCCCCGGGAAGGCTCGTGCTCTGCGGCGGTCCTCAGCGGGCGACGATCGGCAACCATCTCGGGATCGAGCCATTCAGCGGAGTCATCGACGAAGTGGCGATCTACGACTTCGCTCTGACGACGGAGGAAATCGCCGAACACTTCCGGCGTGGGTCGCGTGGTGAGCGATACTTCGAGGTCGAGTTGCCCGGGCCCTTCGTCCAGTGGCGGGCCATCGATCGCCTCGTGGGAGGGCAGACGCGGGTCTTCAACCAGCGGACGGCCGAGGCACGCTGAAGGCGAGTCATCGGAGGGCCTGGCAGGCCGTCGATCAAGTGCCCGCCGCCGGATGCGGCGGCCGACACCCGTGAAAAATCACTGTGCTCCTCGGGGCGTTTCAAAATGCCAAAAGGTCGTCAATGACTTTTTCCACCGACAACTGGGGCCGCGGATGCCGAGCGGCATCCAAGATCGGGGCACTCGCTCCCTTGGCGCTCAGGAGAGGATCCCGCGGATGACATGCCCGTGGACGTCGGTGAGACGACGATTGACGCCATTGTGGTAGTAGGTGAGCTTCTCGTGGTCGATGCCGAGGAGGTGGAGAATCGTGGCGTGGAAGTCGGGGATCGTCACCTCGTCCTCGACCACGCCGTAGCCGACGTCGTCGGTCGCGCCGTGATGGTGGCCCCCCTTGACGCCCGCCCCGGCGAGGAAGCAAGTGAAAGCCTTGGGGTGGTGGTCGCGGCCGGTGGCGCCAATGCCTTGCGTCACCGGACTGCGGCCGAACTCCGTCGACCAGACGACGAGCGTGTCGTCGAGCATCCCCCGGTCTTTGAGATCCTTGATGAGTGCCGCGACGGGGCGGTCCATCGTGGCGGCCTGCGTGTCGTGGTTTTCCTTCATGTTCTCGTGGCCGTCCCAGTTGATCCGCGGGCTGCCGAACGAGCCGCCATTGAACAGCTGCACGAACCGCACGCCGCGCTCGAGGAGCCGGCGGGCCATGAGGCAATTGCGGGAGAATCCCTTGTTCGTCGGATCGTCGATGCCGTACAGCTCCCGCACGGCCGCCGGCTCGTCATCGAAGCTCGTCGCCTCGGGGATGCTCACCTGCATCCTTGCCGCGAGCTCATAGGACCGCAGCCTCGCCGCGAAGTCGGTGTCGCCGGGATGGAGCCGGGCGAAGTCGCTGTTCATGTCCCCGAGGAGCCGGAGATCGGCGACGCGGTCGGCCGGGGAGAGGCTCGCCGGGGTGCGGAGGTCGGCGATCGGATCGCCGCCGTCGGTGCGGAAGGCGACTCCCTGATGATTGGCGGGGAGAAAGCCACTGGTCCAGTTGATCGATCCGCCGGCCGGCTGGCCCCGGGGATCGGGGAGGACGACGAACGCCGGGAGATCTTCGTTGATCGTCCCCAGACCGTAGCTCAGCCAGGCCCCCATGCAGGGGAATCCGTTGAGCGTGAAGCCGCTGTTCATCTGGAAGGTGGCCGGCGTGTGGTTGTTGCTCTTGGCGACCATCGAGTGAATGAAGCAGAGATCGTCGGCGCAGCTGGCCAAGTGGGGGAGGAGACTGCTCACCCACGAGCCACTTTCACCGTGCCGGGCGAAGGGGTAGACGCTCTTCATGAGCATCCCCGGCTGGCCGAAGAAGCCGAGATTCTCCCCCTTCCCCTCGAGCGACTTGCCGTCCAGCCGCTCGAGCTCGGGCTTGGGGTCGAACGTGTCGAGATGGCTGACGCCGCCGCTGCAGAAGATCTGCACGACACGCTTCGCCTTGGACGGGAAGTGGAGGCCGGAGCCCGCGCCGGCCGGCAGCTGTCCCGACGCCTCCCTGGCCATCAGCCAGGAGAGCGCGACACTCGCCAGGCTGCCGCTGGAGCTGGAGAGGAAATGGCGGCGGGGAACGAGCGGCGCTGGCGCCACACGCTCTCCCGATGCCAAGATCGCATCACGGGACGCTTCACGGGACGCTTCACTGGACATAGAGAAACTCGCTCGAATTGAGGAGGGCCCAGCAGACGCTTCCCAGGCCACGGGCCTGTGCCGCGGCGATCGCCCGTCGCCGTTCGGCGTCGGTCGCCCGTCGCCCCAGGGCACGCTCGTAGGCTCGATCGATCGCGACGGGCAAGTCGCCCCCTGCGGCCTCGAGCGCACGCTCGGCGAGCCGGTCGGCCTGCCGCTGGACGAAGCTGTTGTTCATCAGCGAGAGCGCCTGGAGCGGCGTGATCGTCTCGCCGCGCGTCGGCGTCTTCACCGCCGGGCTCGGGCAATCGAAGGCGTCGAGGAGGGGCTCCTTCCCCGAATTGACATTCATCCGGTAGACGGTGCGGCGGTTGAACTCGGGGTCGTCACGGTCGATCGGGTGGTAGAAGGTGGCGTTGAAGCTCGTGGTCGTGAAGGGGCGGAAGCTCGGGCCACCCATTGCCGGATTGAGCTCCCCACTCACGGCGAGCATCGCGTCGCGCACCGCTTCGGCTTCGAGCCGGCGCGGCGGATAGCGCCACAGGAGGATCGAGTCGGCATCGATCGCCGCGGCCTTCTCGTCGTGGTTCGAGGCTTGCCTGTAGGTCGAGGAGAGGAGGATGGCGCGGTGGAGGGCCTTGAGACGCCACCCCGAACGCACGAGCTCGCCAGCCAACCAGTCGAGGAGCTCCGGGTGGCTCGGTCGGCCGCCGTTGAGCCCGAAGTCACTCGGCGTCGCCACGAGCCCCCGGCCGAAGTGGTACTGCCAGACGCGGTTGGCGATGACGCGGGCGGGGAGGGGATTGGCCGGAGCGGCGATCCAGGCTGCGAACCGCTTCCGCCGCTCCGCCTCGGGTGCCTCGGGCGTGAGTCCCAGATCGGCATCGACCGCGGTGATGGCCGAAAGCCCGGCTGGTGTCATGATCGGACCGGGAGATGTGACGCTCCCGCGGTGGAGCAGCGCGGTCGGTGCAGGTTCGACACGGACGCCGACGTACGACATTTCGGTGGAGCCGGAGGTGGCTTCGGCCTCCCGCTTCAGCTCTTCGATCCGCGCCATGGCCCGGGCGTGGGTGGCCCGCTCGGCGTCGTCGAGGGAGGCGAGGATCTCCGCCTGCGAAAAGGCGAAGCCTCCCGCTCGGAACGCGGCGGCCACCTCGGCGTCGTCGAGGGCCCTGGCGTGGAGGCCGGCTTGGAGGATCTCGCCGTCCAAGAAGCCGTTGCCGGCGCCATGGTGCCGGAGGCCGAGGAGGACCGTCGCCGCCCCCTTCTCAAACGACCGGAGCGCCGCTGCGGGGACATAGGAGGGGGCGTAGCGCTCGCCGTTGCGGTAGAGCGTGATGCTGTTGTCGGCCCGGTAAACCGCCGCGACGTGGACCGGTTGCCCGGCCGGCGCCGTTTCCTGCGGGGCCTCGAGGTCGTGCGTCCGGGCGAAGCCGCCGCTGCCGGCGATCCATTTCCGAGGTTGCCGCTCGCCGAACACCAACGCGTCGAAATCCCGGTCAGGGGTGCTTTCGATCGAGATCGCCGCCCCGCCCCCCTGATCGGGATCGGCGAGCACGACCCAGGCCTCGAGGGTCTTCTCCCGGATCGTCTCGGGGAGGGGATCACTTTCGAAGTATGACTGGGTTTCCCGGCGGAGCCGAAGCCTTCCCTCGACGATCTCGGCTCCCCCGTGAAGCTTGCCGCCGGCAGGCTGGGCGCCGTCCTCAAACGTCCAACGGAAAAGCGGCGCGGGGCCGGGGGGGGCTGCGGTGCGATGCGGCGAGCGTTCCGCCGCGCGCCGTGCCCCTTCCTGTTCGAGGGCCACGATCGTCGCCCGCTCGACGGCGATCGCCTCGGCGCGGGCGGCTGCCAGTTGCTCGCGGGCCGCGATCTCGGCCGGCGTGGTGATCGGCCGCTCGCCATGCTTGACCCCGTCGAAGACAGCCTTGATGCGGAAGTAGTCTTCCTGGGGCACCGGGTCGAACTTGTGGGAATGGCAGCGGGCGCAGTTGAGCGTCAGGCCGAGGAAGGTCTGCCCGACGACGCTGATCATGTCCTCCATCTCCTCCTCGCGCGTGATGGCACGCTGCGTGGCATTGGCCTGGGCATTGCCGGCCCTGTCCCAGGCGCCGCAGACGAGCATGCTCGTGGCGATGATGCCGTCGCTGGTCACCGGCTCGAGAACATCGCCGGCGATCTGCTCCTGCACGAAGCGGTCGTAGGGCTTGTCGTCGTTGAAGCTCTTGATGACGTAATCGCGGTAGTGCCAGGCGCGGTCGCGCGGGTGGTCGTATTCGAATCCCTCGCTTTCGGTGTAGCGGACGATGTCGAGCCAGTGCCGCCCCCAGCGTTCGCCGTAGTGGGGCGAGGCGAGGAGTTCATCGACAACGCGCTCGTAGGCGGCCTCCGAGGGATCGGCCATGAACGCCTCGACCTGCTCCGGGCTCGGAGGGAGGCCGATCAAATCGATGAACAGCCGACGAACGAGGATCCGGGGATCGGCGGGCGGGGAAGGCCCGAGGCCGGAAGCCACGAGCCGGTCGAGGACCCACGCATCGATCGGGCCGCGTGCCCATGGATCCCGCGCAGCTTCCGGGAGCGGCGGTTCATCGAGCGGGAGAAGCGACCACCAATCGCGGCCGGCCCGCTTCTCGGTGCTGAAGGCGAGCGGGTCGAGCGGTTGGCTTCCCCACCGGCTCCCGGCGTCGATCCACGCGCGAAGAAGGGCCTTCTCTGCCGGCGGGAGCGGATGCTCTGGGGGCATCTCGTCCCCTTCCACCCGCTGCCAGAGGAGGCTCTCCCTCTTTCCCGACTCGAGGGCCGGGCCGCTCTCCCCTCCCTTGGCGGCGGCGGCGGCATCGACGAGCGACAGCCCCCCGTCGGGGGCGGCGCCGGAGTGGCAGGCGAGGCAGCGCGTGATGAGGAGCGGGGCGATCTGCCGGTCGAAGTCGACGGCGGGGGACTGCGTCTCCTCCGCGTGGCCACGCGGAGGGAGCGTGGCCACGACGACGGTCGCGACGAGGATCAGCGTAAACGGGCGGAGGCTCATGGCAGATCCCCGTGTCGAGCGCGGAGCAACCGAGGACGGCGGCCACGGAAGCGCAGTGCTGTCCCCCCATCCCTGGCGACACACCGCGCCTGTTGGCTCCGGTCATTCCGTCAGCCATGGGGTGCCACGGCAAACGAGATTCCCTTCCCAAAGTAGATCGACCGTGCGGCCCCGTCAACGAGTGTCGATATCGTTGGACTGCCCGAAATCCCGAAAACTCTCCGATTGAACCACGGCACGGACGAGTGCCTTGATGGCATGGCCCTGGGGGGCCGTCCGCTGGACGATCTCGTCGATCACGGGCCGGTCGGCGGGAACGAGTTCGCGGCCGAGCGCGAAGCGGAGGAGGTGCGCGGCGAAGGCCCGGGCGAACCGCTCCCGCTCCGCCAGGATCGCCCCCTTGAAGGCGACGGCGCCGTCGAAGGGGTGCCTGCGGAAGAGCGTGCCGCTGGCATCGACATCACGGCCGCTTCCGTAGCGGTCGCGCCACCGTCCGGTGATGTCGTAGTTCTCCAGGGCGAAGCCGAGGGGGTCGAGCTTCGTGTGGCAGCCCGCGCACGAGGGATGCTCGCGATGGGCCGCGAAATGTTCCCGGATCGTCAGGCTCGGATCGGCCGCGTCCTCGGCGAGCGGTGGGACGTCGGCGGGGGGCGGCGCCGGCGGATCGTTGAAGATCACATCCACGATCCACACGCCACGGGCGACCGGATGGGTCCGCTTCGGGCCGGAGGTCATGCTCGCCACGGCGGCGTTGGTGACGATCCCTCCGAAGCGTGGATCGTCGCAGGGAACGCGATGAAACTCGCGCGAGCGGAGTTGCCGACGGAGCAGGTCGTCGTGGGCCGCGCGATCGGGCTCGGCGGTCGATGGATCGGAAAGCCCTCGGTACCACGAGCGGAGGAAGTCGCTTTGGTAGTGCGACGAGGGTGCGATCAGTTCCGCAAGGGCGCGATCCTCGACGAACACCGCATCGAAGAGGAGGAGCGGCTCGAGGATCATCTGCACGCTTGCCGGCGCGCCGGGTACGAGGTGGAAGTCGCGGGCCAGGGCCGGATCGGGCGTCGCCGCCAGGGCGTTCTCGAGCTGCATCCACTGGGCGGGGAAGGTGTCGAGAAAACGCTCGATTCGCGGATCGTCGAGCATCCGCGTCACCGTCCGGTCGAGGACATCGGGATGGAGGATCGCCCCGCGCTCGGCCAGTTCGAGGAGTTCCTCGTCCGGGCAACTTCCCCACAGGAACGCCGCCAGGCGCGAGGCGAGGGCGAAGGGAAGGTCGTCATGCCCGGTGGCGGCGACGCGGTAGAGAAAGCGGGGGGAAGAGAGTGCGGCCGCGGCCGTCTTCTTCATCGCGTCGGGGAAAGCAAGGCCCTGGTCGAGCTTCGACCGCACGAAGGCCGCGTAGCGGTCGATCGTCTCGGTCTCGACCGGCCCGCGGAAGGCGATCCGTAGGAAACGCTGCAAGCGTTCCCGCACTTCCGCGTCGCGGTCGCTCCCCTCCGCCGGCGCGGCGAAAAACTCCCCCCAGATGCCGACGGTGTCGGGATGGAAGTCGGGGCTCTCGACGATCGAATGGGCCAGGCGGAGGAAGGCGTCGAGGAGGAGCGGGGAAAGCGTCAACTGGTCGGCCTGGTTGTCGAAGCCGTGCTCGGCGCGGAGATCCTTCGGATAGGGCTTCACCCCTTCGAGCCCTGGCGATGGCTCGAGGGCGTGGGAGGCCACGTGGACGACGTCAGGGAGCCGTGGCGGCGCGGACGGGGCCGGCGGCACGATGAGGTAGGGGTCGTACCGCGTCATGAGCTTCTCCGGGAGTGGGAACAGATCCCGGGAGAGCCTGAAAAGATCACGGACGGTGTTGTTGTAGTGGAAGCGGTTGAGGCGTTGGAGCGGCAGCGGCGGCGTGGGGAGGCCGTGCGCGATCTCGCCGAGACGAGTCTCGAGGAGCCTGATCAGGTCCGCGCGCGTGGCGGCGTCGAGCGACGGCTCGCCATCGGGGGGCATGGCGCCGGAATCGATGGCGTCGATCGCCCGGCCGAGGAGCCGGGCCAGTTCCCCGCTCGGGGCAGCGGGAGCCAGCGATGCGAAGTTGATCCCGCCGCTCGCCTCGTCGTCTCCATGGCAGCCGAGGCACGTCCCGGCGAGGAGCGGCGGCACAGTCGCCTCCGTCTCCGCCCCCGGGCCGGGGCGCTCTCCGGCAAGGAGAATCGTG
>JBIIQL010000439.1:0-3762 GCA_044342095.1 Pirellulales bacterium | reverse complement strand
AGCTTGGCAAGCGAGCGGAGTACGGCGACGCCCGTGTCGCCGTCAGCGGCGGCCGCGGTGGCGATCCCCCAGCAGAGCGGTGCTCCTTTGGCGACGCCGCCGCCGTCGAGCGACGCAAACAGGCTCTCCGGGGCGCCGGGATCTTCCGCGGCCAGCAGCGCCGTGGCGATGCCGACCGCCACGGGGCCCGGAATGGCCTTTCCCTTGAGCTCTCGGTCGAGAAGCTCATGGAGATGGCGGCGGACGTCGGCAGCCGCTGCGGGATCGATCGCAGGGTCCGAAGGGGTGTCGTCTGTCGTCCACGCACCTCCCGCAAGCACCGCTAGGGCCCGGCGGGCGGCGGACCGCGTCGGCTCGTCTTTCGCTCTGAGGCCGAGGCGGATGATCGCGTCGACCGATTCCTCGGTCGCGATCTCCGCGAGCCGCTCGAAGGCTCCCTGCCGCTTCGCCGGCTGGTTCGACTTCACGGCCGCTTGGGCGTCGCGCTTGGCGGCGGCGAAATCGGGCCCGGTGGGATCGGCAGCGCGCGCGGCGCCCGAAAGCGCTACGGCGGCGAGGATCGCGAGGAAGACGGGGAGGAACGTGGGCAAGGTCAATCCAATTCCGGCGGAAGGTTGCCATAGGACCACGGCTGTCCCTGGAATGGCCCAGCGGGAGCGGGCACCGGCACGGGGCCCGGGGTGAGCTCGGCAGCGAGGCCCTTGAGGGCGTCGCAGATCGTCCGGCCGGCGGTGGGAATGAGGTTTGAGTAGCTTGTCAACCGCGTCTCGTAGCCGCCGCCACGTGGGCCCATCGCGTCTTCGGTCGGGACGTAGCCGATGCAATCATTGGCAAGCGAGACTGGGAAGGTGACGGGGAACGGTCCGGCGGCCTTGAGCTCGAGGCCGTAGTCGACGAAGTATTCCGCCGGACAGCTGAGGAATACGGCCGGGCCGATCTGGATCGCCTGGACCTCGACCGGCGCGACCGGCTCGTGCTTGAGGCGGGCATCGAGGAGGACAATCTCCTTGGCAAAGGTCCACTCCGTCGGATCGACCTTGACTTCGGGGCCGGTTTGGACGAGCGACAGCGCGCGGGCGAGACGCTCCGGCTTCGGCACGCGGCGCGGGATCTCGAGCGTGCGCGACCGGGCGGCGAGGGGGAGGAGCGGCCCGGCAGAGGGCTCGAGGCCGAGGAGCGCCGTGGCGGCCGCGGCCCCGACGGCCGAGCCGAGACGGCGGGCGGCGACGTTGCCGAACTGCGGATAGGCGTGGGGATTGCGGTTGTTGACCTGGGTGACATCGCCGGCCATCCCGGCGGTGAACACGACGATACAGCCGTCGCCCAAGGCGCCGCGGATCGTGCGCTCGACATGCTCGACGTAGTCGGCGGAGATGCCCGGTGGGCCGGTCGTCGCATGGCAGGCAAAGTTGACGACGACGCCGAGACAGTCGCCGGCGGCGTTCCAGGCGCCGACGACGCCGACCTGCGGGTCGATCCCGCCGGCGGGGCCGAGGATGTCGGGATTGCCCACACCTGGGTGGGTCATCGTGAAGCCGCTCCGCATTCGGAAGCGTCGGTTGAAGGCCACCCCTTCGGCCCGGCCGTGGCCGGCAGCGGCCTTGGCATAGACGCGGGCAGCGTGGGCAGAGGTGACAGCGGATGCGATCCCCTCGACGACCTTCTCGAGGTAGTCGGGCGACGCCACGACCGTCTTTTCGTAGGCGAGGTCGCGGACGAGGTCGGATTCGGCGTCGAACTCACCAGGGAGGATCATCCCGGTCGGCCCGCCGGCGTGGGTGTGGGAGGCGGCGATCATCACCCTTTCGCCGGGGATCCCGGTCCGCTCCGTGATCCGCCGCCGGGCCTCGACGACCTGCGGCTTGCGGATCAGGAGGGCATCGAGGCCGACGATCGCCACCGGCCCTGTGCCGTCGTCGAAGACCGCGGCCCGGGCCTTGCAGGCATCGTGGAAGGCCGTAAGCCGAGCCTTGCCGTAGCCCCCCGGGGCCTCATCCCCCACCTTGGGGCTGACGTCAGCTTCGGCGAAGCCGGCGCGGAAGGACGTGGCGGCGGGCGCCGGGGCGTCGTCAGCCGCGCGAGCCGCCATCGGAGTGAGGGCCGCAAGCCCGAGGAGAGGGAGGATCATGAGGAGGGGCATCGATCCCCGCCCCGTTCGCAGCGTTCGCCTCGCCCGTCGCGTCGTCAGCATCGCTTCTCTCCCCACGACCTCCGGCCCCGATACCCAGGCCCCAAGGATACGCCGGGCCGGGGCGGTCCTGCCACCGTTCCCCCTGGGGGTGGTTAGACTCTCTGCCGATGGCGCTCGACCGTTGCGCCGGACCGACCCTGGGACCGCTGTTGTGGCATCGACCTGGACGGTCTATCTCGTGCGTTGCCGCGACGGCTCGCTCTACACCGGGATCACCACCGACCTCGACCGCCGCCTCGCCGCCCACAACGCCGGCACCGCGTCACGCTACACGCGGAGCCGGTTGCCGGTGAAGCTCGTCCACGAGGAGCCGGGCTTCACCCACAGCCTGGCTTTGAAGCGCGAAGCAGCCATCAAGCGGCTTTCGCGCTGCGAGAAGCTGGAACTGTTGGCCAAGAAGCCTGCCGCACGAAAATCCAAGCGACCGAGGAGAGGGCCCCGGCCCCGAACGCCCCAGTGAAGAAGACGACGCTTCTCGACACCGCCACGACGCCCGATGGCAAGCCGCTCTCGCTTTTCTCCCATGACACTGACCGGATCATTCGCGTCGGTGGGATCGAATTGATGTCGACCCGGCAGCACCATTCCGAGGAGCGGCTCGGCGAACTCGCCTGCGAGGGGCTCGCGGCTATTCGGGCCCCGCGGGTCCTCATCGGTGGGCTGGGCATGAGCTTCACGCTCCGGGCCGTGCTGCGGATGCTTCCCGACGACGGGCAGGTCACCGTGGCGGAGCTGATCCCGGCGGTCGTTCGCTGGAACCGTGACCCGGCCCTCGGGCTCGGGGCCGATTGCCTCGCCGACAAGCGGGTGAGGATCGTCGAAGGGGATGTCGCTGACTGTCTCCGCGAGGAGGCCGGCCGGTACGACGCGGTGATCCTCGACGTTGACAATGGCACCAGTGCCCTCACCGCCCGCGGGAACGACCGGCTCTACCGGGCCACCGGCGTCGGGCAGGTGCGGCGGGCGCTCGCTCCCGGCGGGTGTGCAGCCTACTGGTCGGCCTACGACGACCCGGCGTTCGTCGAGCTCCTCGAATCGAGCGGCTTCGAGGTCGCGGTGGAGCGGGTCAGGCCGCACGCCAAGGCCCGCGGGGGAAGCTCCCACTTTCTTTTTCTTGCCCATGTGGCGTCGGGGGGGCAACGCCGATGAAACTCCTCGACACCCTCGCCAACGCCTTTCCCGTCTGGGTGCTCGTGGCCTGCGGCCTGGCACTTGTGCAGCCGGAACTGTTCACCTGGTTTCGCGGGAGCGCGATCGTCGTCGGTCTCGCCGTGATCATGCTCGGCATGGGGCTGACGCTGTCGATCGACGACTTCCGCCGTGTCGCCTCGCGGCCCGGCGCGGTCGTGGCCGGATTTGTCGGCCAGTTCTTCATCATGCCACTCGCCGGGTGGGGGGTGGCGACGCTCCTCGAACTCGACACCCCCTATGCCGTCGGATTGATCCTCGTCGCCTGCTGCCCCGGCGGCACCGCGTCAAACGTCGTCACGTATCTGGCCCGCGCCGACGTCGCGCTCTCGGTGATCATGACGACCTGCACGACGCTCGCGGCGGTGATCCTCACGCCGCTG
>JBIIQL010000440.1:0-3762 GCA_044342095.1 Pirellulales bacterium | reverse complement strand
TTGAAGTTCGGGAACTCCTTCACGGCCGTCTCGATCATCGCCTTGAAGGCATCGGTCTCGATCGCCGAGATCGTATGATCGACTCCCTTCACCTCGAAGCCGAGTGAGGCGGTGAAGTCTTCCTCGTTGCCGATCATGACGTCGACATGGCGGGCGATCGCCCGGTTGACCTCGCGTGCCTTCGCGAGGCCTCCGATGCTCTTCCACAGGCTGGGGCGGTAGTTGAGGTCGTAGGAGACGATCGTGCCGTGCTTCTTCGCGGCCTCGACCGCCTCGATCGTCAGGGCCGCTGTCGAAGGTGAGAGGGCGGCGAAGATCCCGCCGGTGTGAAACCAGCGGACGCCGATCTCTCCGAAGAGCCTCTCCCAGTCGACGTCGCCCGGCTTGAGTTGGCTGGCGGCCGTGTTGCCCCGGTCGGGGACGCCGACGGCCCCGCGGATCCCGAAGCCGCGCTCGGTGAAATTGAGGCCGTTGCGGACCGAGCGGCCGATGCCATCGTCGTCGCGCCACTGGACGAAGTCGGTGTTCACGCCCCCCTGGTAGATGAAGTCTTCGATGAGCCGGCCGACTTCGTTGTCAACGAAGGCGCTGACGAGCGCCGTGCGCTGCTGAAAACACTTTCTCAGGCCACGGGCGACGTTGTATTCGCCTCCCCCTTCCCAGGCCTGGAAGTGCCGTGCGGTGCGGATCCGCCCCTCGCCCGGATCGAGGCGGAGCATCACTTCGCCGAGCGAGACGCAGTCGAATCCACAGCGGTCCTTCGGCTTGATCGGCAGTGACATCGAGGCTCCTTCGGAGGGGCGTCTTGAGAAAGGGCTTTGGGAGAGAGGAACGGGGGCGGTGGAATGGGTCGGTCAGGCCGTCGGCAATGTGGCAGCATCAATCTCGGCTCCCCCTGCCTCGCGAGCCAGCTCGTTGAGCGCCGCGACCTCGGCGGTGGAGAAGAGCAGCCCGCCGGCTCGGCAGGTGCGTTCGGCCGCCTCGGCCTCGAGCTGGCCCGGGAGCATGCAGGCGGCGTTGCCGTGGCCGAGGATGTCGGCAAGGACGGCCTTGACGTTGTCGCTCTGCGAACGACCCAACGGGAACGCCGCACCGCTGATCGCCTCGGGGTGGATCACCTGGAAGAAGAAGGCACAGCCCTGCTTTTCGCCGGCGACGGGAGCCCGGCTGCGGATCGTGGGGAGCGAGCCGCCGATAAACGCGGCGACGAGTTCGTTGATCAGTGAGAGCCCGTAGCCCTTGTGGTCGCCGAACGGGAGGAGGGCCACGGCGGCGTCGGGGTCGGTTGTCGGTTTGCCGGAGCGATCGACGGCGGCGCCGGGGGGAAGCGTCTTCCCTTCTCGCTTGAGCTGCTGGACGCGTCCCATCGCGATCACGGAGGTGGCCCAGTCGATGACGATCGGGTATCCGACGGCGTCGGTCGTCGGGAAGCCCCAGGAGTGGGGATTCGTGCCGAGTGTCGGGTGGACGCCGCGGAACGGGACCACTTCGGCGAGCGACGCGGTGCAGTTGGTGTAGGCGATGTAGCCGCGTCGGGCGGCTTCCATCACGTAGCCCCCTCCCCACAGGTAATGGAAAGCGTTGTCGACCGAGACGGTGCCGGTGCCATGCCGGTCGGCGAGCGCCATGCAACGCTCGATCGCGTCCCAGGCGACGGCTTGGCCGAGCTTCTTGTTGCCGTCCCAGACTTCCGCCGCATCGAAGCGGGACGGCAGCGTGCGGACCTCGGCGCCGGGCACGCAGCCGCCGGCCTTGGAGCCGAAGAGCTCGTCGAGGTGGAGGGCCTTGATCGCGTTATGGGTGCGGATGCCGTGGGTCGTCGCGGCGGTGGCGAGCTTCGCCGCCTTTCCCGCCTCGTCGGCGGTGTAGCCACGGTGGCGGTAGGCGGAGACGACGATCTGCTCGTGGATCGCGACGGGGACGACGTGGAAGATCTCGGCCATGGTGAAGTGGTG
Source organism: Pirellulales bacterium (assembly GCA_044342095.1). GTDB lineage: Bacteria > Planctomycetota > Planctomycetia > Pirellulales > UBA1268 > QWOP01. The sequence goes on along the minus strand of JBIIQL010000440.1, from coordinate 1,807 downwards.
GGCTCCGGGAGCGGGGACGGTTGGGTGGACGTCAGACGACCTTCTTCACCGGGACCTCGGGGTTGATCTGCGCCAGCGGTTTTTCGCCGCGCATCGCATGGAGGAGATTCGTCACCGCCGCCATCGCCTGCCGCTGGACGCTCTCGTGGGTGCGCGAGCCGACGTGCGGCGTGACGAGGCAGGTGGGGAGGTTCGTGAGCGGATGGCCAGCCGGCGGCGGCTCGGTGTCGAGGACGTCGGTGCCGTAGCCGCGGACGCGCCCACTCCGCAGGGCCTCGGCCATGTCGGCCGAATTGACGATCTCGCCGCGCGCACAATTCACGATCAACACGCCTGGCTTCATCTGGCGGATCGTCTCGGCGCGCACCAGGTCGCGCGTCTCGGGGGTGAGGTTCGTGTGGAGGGAGACGATGTCGGCGAGTCCGAAGAGGTCGACGAGCCCCGCGACGCGCTTGATCCCGTGGGCGGCGGCGAAGGCGTCGTCCCAGTGGAGGTCGTAGCCCACGACCGGCATCCCGAAGGCCCGGGCCCGGATGGCCACCTCCCTGCCGATCCGCCCCATCCCGACGATCCCGATCGTCTGCCCCATGAGCTCGTGGCCGGTGGCGCGCTTCCAGCCGCCGGTGCGGGTCGAGTCGGTATGGAAGAGAAGGTTCTTCTCGAGCGCCAGCATGAGGAGGAAGCAGTGCTCGGCGACGGTCGTGTGGTTGACACCGGGTGTGAACAACAGCGGGATCCCCTTCGCCGTGCAGGCGGCGACGTCGATCTTGTCGACGCCGATCCCGTACTTCGAGAGGACTTTCAGCCGCGGCGTGGCCTTCTCGATCACCTGCCGCGTGATCGCATCGTCCCCGCAGAGGTAGCCGTCGATCTCGCCGACGAGCGCGAGGGTGTCGGCCTCGGAGAGCGGTCCGCGGGCGGTGACGATCTCCCAGCCGGTGGCCGCGAGCGCCGCGTGGTGGGGGCCGGGGGTGTCCTGGAAGGACGTCGTAGTGAGGAGGATTCTCGGAGTCATCGAGGTGTCCTGGGCTGACGCGGAGGGGAGCAGTGGGTGCACTCTTACCCGACGGGAACCGTCGTCGCAAATTGATGGCAGCGGGGACTTTAGTAGCGGTAGCCGAAGCCGGTGTTGGCGAAGAAGTTTGGCGAGGTGTCGTTGAGCCCCCAACCGAGACGGAGGCCGAGCTCGAGGTCCTTCGTGACAAGGACATGGCCGCCACAGCTGCCGTATTGGACGTTGATGGCCTTCTCCTTGCCGTCCGACATGATCCCGAAATACTCGGCGTGCACCTCCCACCGCTCGCCGAGGGGGATCTTGAGGGCCGTGGAGGGGGCCCACTGGTTGAAGAAGTCCTCCTCGGCCCAGCCGGTGCCGTAGCGAATGCCCGAGCGCCATTCCCACCCGTTGGCGAAACGCCAGGCCCAGGCTTCGCCGACCATCATCGTCGATTGGTGCGTCGGACCGGAGAGCGGCGTGAAGCCCTGGACGACGAGCGCTGACATCGGCATCCATCCGGCCTGATCGCTCGTCTCGAGCTTGGCTCCATAGAGCATCCGACTCTCCTCTTCCGAGATCAGATCCTCGCCGCCGACCTGGGTGCCCGACGCCAGCCCTGGCCCGCCGGCCTCGTAATTGATTCCGAGCCGCAGTTCGAGCCGCTCGCCGATCCCGCGGCGGACGAGGAGTTCCGGGAAGCTGTGGGCTTCGGGGCCGGTGGCGTTGTCGATGAACGAATAGGAGGCTTCGGTAATCGTGCGGCCGGCACCGGCCGTCGTGGGAGCGAACGTGAACGTGTCGCGGTCGGTG
>JBIIQL010000438.1:0-3766 GCA_044342095.1 Pirellulales bacterium | reverse complement strand
GTGGCGTGGGGGGCGATCGACCGAGACCATGAGGAGAGGGAACATGCACGGCTCGATCATCAGGTCATCGACCGGTATCGCCGCGCTGCTGGTCGGTCTGGTGGGACTCTGCTTCGGGCAGGCCGCCCGTGGCAACGAGCCGCTCCCCACCGACCCCGGGCTCGGGGCTCCGGCAGTGAAGCTTCGCGAGTTTGTCATCCCGCGCGGCTGGCCGACAACGTCGTGCCATGCCAGCACGATCGTCGAGACGGCGCCCGGCGAGCTTGTCGCTGCCTGGTTCGGCGGCACCGACGAGGGGGAGAAGGATGTCGAGATCTGGGTCGCGCGACATGATGCACGAGGATGGAGCGAGCCGAGGACCGTGATCGACGGAGCGCAGGCCGACGGCAGCCGGCACCCCTGTTGGAATCCGGTGCTGTTTGTCGGCTCGGCCCGAGCGGCCGAGGGAAATCCCGCCGCGCCCCTCTTTCTCTACGCGAAGGTGGGGCCGTCGCCGAGCACCTGGTGGGGCGTCGTCCGCGAGAGCATCGATGGTGGCCGCACCTGGGGGGAACTGCGGCGCTTGGATGGCGACGCGGTGGGGCCGGTGAAGAACAAGCCGCTCGTGCGTCGCGACGGCACGGTGATCGCCGGGGCGAGCAGCGAAGACGATGGCTGGTGCGTCCACTTCGAGCGATCCACAGACGGCGGCCGGACGTTCGTCCGCGGGCCGGCGGTGCATGCCGCCCCCGACACGAAGGGGAGCGGAGGAGCTGCGGGCCTGATCAGCGCGATCCAGCCCTCGCTCCTCGAGCTCGGCGGTGAAAGGCTCCTCGCCGTGGGGCGGACGAAGGAGGGGCGGATCTTCGAGATCGAGAGCCCTGACGCCGGGAAGACCTGGGGCCCGATCCGCCTCGGCACGCTCCCCAATCCCAACGCCGGCACCGATGCCGTGACGCTCGCCGACGGCCGCCAGCTTTTCGTCTACAACCACACCGACAAGGGGCGTTCACCGCTCAACGTCGCCATCAGCCGCGATGGCCGCTCATGGCAGCCGGTGGTGGCCCTCGAAACGAAGCCGGGAGAGTTTTCCTATCCGGCCGTGATCCAGGCGGCCGACGGCCTCGTCCATATCACCTACACCTGGAACCGCGAGGCGATCGCCCGCGTCGTCCTCGATCCGGCGAAGCTGCCATGAGAGCCATCGTCCACCTTCTCGTCGTGGCGTCGCTTTTCGCGCTGGCACGATCCAGCCGAGCCGACGACCCGTCTCCCTTCTCCGTGACGCGGCGCGACGGCCGGCTCGTGATCCGGCGGGACGAATCGCCGGTGGCCGAGTTCCTCTTCGACGATCCGACCGTCCGGCGCCCCTGCTTCGCGAATGTCCACGCCCCCCTCGGCACCGCCGTGACGCGGGCCCATCCGCCACGGGAAGGGATCGACGCCACCGATCATGCCGCCATGCACCCGGGGATCTGGCTCGCCTTCGGCGACATCTCCGGGGAGGACTTCTGGCGCACGAAGGCGACGATCGAGCACGTGTCGTTCCGTGCCGAACCGCAGCCGGGGCCGGACGGCGTCCGCTTCGCCGTGGAATCGCGGCTCGTCGCGGCAGCGGGGGGAGAGATGGGGCGAATCGAGAGTCGGCTGGCGGTCGTCGATCGAGGGGCGGGGCGTCTGTTTGCCTGGGAGGCGACGATCCGCGCCGGCGACCGACCGCTCCTCTTCGGCGACCAGGAGGAGATGGGCTTCGGCGTCCGCCTGGCCACCGCGCTCACGGAAAAGGCAGGGGGAACGATTCGCAGTTCGACCGGCGCGACGACGGCGGCCGGGACGTGGGGGCGGGCGGCGGCGTGGTGCGATAATTCCGGCCCGGCGGATGATCGGGGCGGCATCGCCGGGATCACGGTCGTGCCGGGACCGGACAATTTCCGCCCCAGCTGGTGGCACAACCGCGACTACGGGCTTCTCGTCGCCAATCCCTTCGGCCGCGCGGCGCTGACCGGCGGGGAGCGGAGTGGTGTGGAAGTCGTCCCCGGGAAGCCGCTCCGACTCCTGTTTGTCGCCATCGCCCACGATCGCGAAGGCTCCGAGGGGATGGCCCATGATCCAGCCGCCGCCGCGACCGACGCACTCGAGCAAGCGCGAAGCGAGTTTGCCGATCCTCTCGGCGACTGATCCGCGCCCAGTCGATCACTTCCCCTTGGCTGTCGGGAAGCCGGCCTTCTCGAGCGCCGGGAAGCCCGGCTTCAGAGCCCGGACGTCGAAGCCCGCCTTGGCGAGGATGTCGGCAGCTTCCTTGCAGCGGCCCCCGGCCTGGCAGTGGACGTAGACAATTTTTCCCTTGGCGAGTGTCGTCGTGAGCTCGTCGGCGGGGATCCCCTTCTCGAGGCTGCTCAAGGGAAGGAGCTTGGCGCCGACGACGTGCCCATCGACCCACTCCTCCTCCTCGCGGACATCGACGAGGATCGCCTTGCCGGCGGCGGTCGACTGCTTGACCATGTCGAGCGAGTCTTTCGTGTGCTCGGCGGCGATTCCTTCGCCGGCCAGGGACACGAGCGCCACGGCCAAGACCGCCGCCTTGCCGACGGTGCTACAGGTGGCCCCGCGCGGGGCCTGGTTCCAGGGCATCTTCGCGAGCATCATCGCCATCCCGCAGGTGTCGGTGATCCCGGCGAACACGAGCCCCGCGCCGATGAAGCCGGAGAGGAGCGTCCAGGCCTGGATTTGCGTGAACCAGGCCAGCGCCACGCCGAGGACGACCAAGGCTCCGGCGCAGATCCGCACCTGCCGCTCGAGCGACATCGCCTTGCGGCCGCGGATCAGCCGCAGGCCGGCGGCCTCGCAGGCGGCCGTGCCCCCTTCGACGCTGGCGACCGCCGTCAGCCCCGAGGCGAGGAGCTTCTCGCAGGCCTGTCGGCTCCGCCCCCCCGACTTGCAGACGACATAGAGCGTTCCTGGCCGTCCGGCACGCTCGGCGGCGATCGCCTTGGCATCGAGCCGGTCGAGGGGGACGTTTCGCGCCCCGTCGACATGGGCCTCGCCATATTCCGCTGGCGTGCGGACATCGAGGAGATCGAACGACTCGCCGCGACGGCGGATTTCGGCGAGGGCGGCAGGGCTGATCGTGTCGACCATTGTGTGGCCTCCTGGGAGTGGGATGGGTGAGCGGTGGGTGTGTGGCTGGTGCCGACCCTCTCTTTATCGTACGGCGATGCCGCACTCGTGTGGCAGACGGCCAGCGGGAATAAGATCGGGCCGGCCAGGCAAGATCCTCCGAAACGGAGCCAGACTTGGCGATATGCGGTGCCGGGGTGATTCGCTACATTCGGGCGCTATGACACCCAATCAACCCTGGAAAGTGCTTCTCACCGCCCGGGCGTCGTTTGACGCCGGGACAAAGGCGCACGAACTCTTCCGTGCCGCGGGCTGTTCCGTGACCGTGTCGGAGCCGTTCGGGCCGCTCGACGTTCCCGCCCTCACCAAGGCCCTCCACGGCTATGACGCCGTCCTGGCCAGCTCCGATGCCTATAACGCGTCGTTCTTCGCCTCCCCCGACATCGCCGACCTCAAGATCGTTTCGCGCTGGGGCGTGGGGCTCGATTGCGTCGATCTCGGCGCCGCCACGCGGGCGGGCGTCGTGATCTGTAACACCCCAGGCCTCCTCGACGAGGCCGTGGCCGATTACGCCTGGGCGCTCCTGTTCGCCGTGGCGCGGCGGGTCGATGCCGGGCAGGAGTTGCTCCGTGGCGGCGCCTGGTCAGTCGCCTGGGGCCACGATGTCCAT
>JBIIQL010000437.1:0-3768 GCA_044342095.1 Pirellulales bacterium | reverse complement strand
CCTCCGGCCCTCGATCGACGTGCGTTTTCTCGGTGTGGTAGGCGACGGTGCGGCCAGCGTCATCGACGAGGCCGACTTTGATGTTCGTCCCACCCAGATCGACGCCGGCCCAGAACGGGGCGCGGGCTTGGGCAATCGGGAGCCAGCGGGAGCGGTCTTTCATGGATGGATCGGGCGCGGTGGCTGGAGCGGAACGGGGAGAGGGACGACGACAGCGGCGCCGCCGGCAGGGAGCGGACCGTGGCGTCAGTTGGCTGCCGGGGTGGCGGGGACTTCCTCCGCGGCGGGGCCGGCACCAACGGCCGGAGACACGTCCTCGGTCGCTGGCCCTGCGGACGGTTCGTCGGCTGGCGGCGCCGAGCCCTCCGGTCCGCGGGCCGCTGCGGGGGTTGCGGTCTCGGTCGGCAGTACCTCGATCCGTTCCACTTCGACGATGTCGCCCTCTGGACCACGGCTCGGCGAGGAGCAGCCGACGATCGTCATCCACGACAGTCCGATCACGACGCCGAAGGCGATGCGCATGAGGCCCAGGGGGGCGAGTCGGGAGCGAACGGGCAAACGGGCGGGGCACGGCATGAACCGGATCCTCGAGGGAACGGTGAGAACTCGACCGATTCTACCACCCGCCGACGGAAGCCTTGCCGGCACTTTTTCCCGCGTTTTCATCCCCACCTGAGGCCGTCAGCCCTCGAGGAGTGCTGCCGTGGCCAGCCACTCGAGTTCCCCGGGATGGCCGATGCCGTCGTCGAGTCGGATCGAAGCCACGGCTCCCTTCGACATCCGGATCGTGGCGCTGCCATCGCCGATCGTGTGGGCGGCGAGGCGCCCCACGCACGGGGCGTGCCCCACCCAGGCGACGCGCGCGGCATCCTGGCTGATCGTCCATTCGACGAGCGTCTGCCAGTCCGATCCCGGTGCGAGGGCATCGACGACGACGATCGGCGCCCCGTCGTCGAGTTCCGCGGCGAGGATCTCGGCGGTCTCCCGGCAGCGGATGAGTGGGCTGGTGGCGATCAGGTCAAAGCCCATCCCCACCTTCCCGAGTCGGCGGACGAACTTCTCGAACCGTTTCCTCCCGGGCTTCGTCAGGCGGCGCTGGAAGTCGTCGACTCCCGGCCCCGGATCCTCGGCCCAGGCGTGACGAATGATGGTGAGGTGAGTGGTGAGGGCTGGCATGAGGCGCGAATCGCGAGGGGCCGGTGGAGGACGGGAGCGAAGTCCATCTTGGTGCCGGCGGCGGGAATCCTCAACCGGGCGGCCGTGGGAGGCCGCGGCGAGGGTGTGGAGCCTTCCGGGGGCCGGGCGGCTCACGCGATGAGCGGGGCCGCTCCACCGCGGGGCGGGTCGGAGCGACGCCGTTTCGTCCCTGAATCCGTCCGTTTCGTCCCCGGGGAGGCAAATTCTGAGCCGTTTCTGGGCCAACTCCTTTGACCTCCCGTACTGAGGCCTTAGGCTCGCGATCAGGTTACCGCACGTATCCATCAAAAGAGGGGTGCGTGCGGAAGGGCCTCCGCGGCTCCCCTCGGTGACGATCGGTCGAGTGCCGGTGCTTCAGGCTGCTCAGGACTGCTCCAAGGAGATGGTTTGCCATGAAGTCGAATTGGGCTCCTCGGTGGTGGGCGCGGATCCACGCCACGCTCGTCTGGCGACGCTTCCGGGACCGTGCTCTGCTTCGCGCGCGGCGGCGATCGGTGCGCGATCGACGGCGACGCACGGGGCTTGCGCGACTCGATGGCCTCGCGCGACTCGAACCGCGCACGCTTTTGGCTGCCGACATCGCCACCGACCGCTTCGACTACGCCCCTGGCAGTACGGCCCTCATCACCACCTTCTCCGACGGTGGCCCCGACAACAACTTTCAGGTCGGTGAAACGATCCGGTTTCAGGTCGTGCGCACCGACGGCCTCGCCGACACCGCGCCGGGGAACCTCCCCTGGAAGGTGACCGACGGCGTCGGGGGCTTCGCCGCCTATGTCGATGAGACCGGCGTCCGCATCGCCCCCGACCGCGACGGCATCGCCGACGGAAGGATCGAGACCGAGTGGTTCGTCGGCAGCGAATACGCCAACGCGAGTCTCGAGGTCAGGGCCACGGGGCTTGTCTCCGGCGCGGTGGCGACCGAGGCCTTCCATGATTCCGCGATCGTCATCAGTTCGAACATGAGTTGGAGCCAGATCACGACCGGCTCCGGTGTCAACGGTGCCCCCACGGCCAACGATTCGATCGTCGTCAATCAGGGCGCCACGCTGACCATCGATGTCAATAACGCCGTGGCCGGAGCGGTGACGCTCGGCAACGGCGCCACGGGAACGGCGGCGCTGGCCTTCTCGACCGGCACGATCGGGGCGACGTTCGGATCGCTCGCCAACAACGGCACCGCCACGGTGACGTTCAACAATGCGGCCTCGACGCTCAAAATCGGCGCCGACAACACGAACTCGACCTTCGGTGGTGTCATCGGCGGCGCCGGCAAGCTCACGAAGACCGGCACCGGCACGCTTACCCTCACGGGCACCAACACCTTCACCGGCGGCACGAACGTCATCGGCGGCGTTCTCGCCTCCGGTGCCAACAACGTCTTGCCCGACACGGGCTCCGTCACGGTCGATGGCGGCACGCTCGCCCTCGGTAACTCTTTCGACACGGTCGGTGCCGTGTCGGTCCAGGGGGGTGGTTCGATCACCGGCGGTGCCGCGATCACCGGCGGGACCGTGGCCAATGCCGATTTCGATGAAGTGACGGTGGCGAATTTCGCCCAGCCGAACGGAGCGTCGTGGAGCTACACCAACCGCGCCTACATCTCCAAGAACGGATCGGCCTTCGGCTTCACCCACACCCCCAGCGGCTCGCAGTTCGGCATCCTGCAGTCCTATCAAAACACCGGTTCCGCGCTGACGCAGACGATCTCGGTCGCGACGGCGGGATACGTGTCGTACGCGTTCCGGGGGCAGGGTCGTCCGGGCTACGGATCGGCAAGCGTCGAACTGGTGATCGACGGGACGACGCAGTCGACGTGGCCGGCTTCCGCGTTCACCAAAGGAGCATGGGGCGACTACGTCTCTCAGCCGGTGTTTCTCGAGGCCGGAACGCATACGCTGCAATTCCGCAGCATCAGCCACGCAGGCGACGTCGCCACGGCCATCGACGCCATCAAGTTGAGCCTTCCCGGCCTCACCGGATCGAGCTACGACCTGCAAGACGGCTCCGTCTCGGCGAACCTCGCCGGCTCGGGTTCCCTGACGAAGACCGGCTCCGGCACCGTCACCCTCTCCGGCATGAACACCTACACCGGCGGCACGACCATCGCCGGCGGCGTGCTCGCCCTGGGGAACGCGGAAGCCCTCGGCGCCACCGGCACGATCAGCTTCGGCGGCGGCACGCTCCAGTATTCCGCGAGCAACACGACCGACTATTCCGGCCGTTTCTCCACGGCTGCCAATCAGGCGTACAGCGTCGACACCAACGGCCAGAACGTCACGTTCGCCGGGGCGCTCGTCAGTTCCGGCGGCTCGCTGAGAAAGTCCGGTGCCGGCACGCTCACGCTCACCGGCACCAACACCTACACCGGCGACACCATCGTTGTCAGCGATCCCTACGACCGATCGATCCTCCGCCAGGGTGCGCCGGGCGCGATCCCATCGGGACCCGGGAAAGGGAACCTGATCGTCGACGGGTTCGTCGACGCCGGTTCTTTCGATCTCTTCGCCAACAACCTCTCGGGGAGCGGAGAGATCTGGTATCAGGAATCGTTGATCGTCAGCGGCGAGG
>JBIIQL010000037.1:0-13006 GCA_044342095.1 Pirellulales bacterium | reverse complement strand
GCTTGCGGCGACTTCCGGGTCGTGGGTGACGATGATCACCGTCAGCCCTTGCTCCCGGTTCAAGCGACGAAACAGCGCGATCACGTCCTGGCCGGTGCGGCTGTCGAGGTTGCCGGTCGGCTCGTCCCCCATGAGGATCGACGGGCCGTTGACGAGCGCCCGGGCGATCGCCACGCGCTGCTGCTGGCCACCGGAGAGCTGGGCGGGATGGTGGTCGAGCCGTTCGGCGAGGCCGACGCTCTCGAGCGCCTCGCGGGCCCGCCTGCGCCGCTCGCGGGCCGGGATCCCTCGGGCGTAGATCATCGGTAACTCGACATTCTCGAGCGCCGACGTCCGCGCCAGGAGATTGAAGTTTTGGAACACGAAGCCGAGGTGGCGGTTGCGAACCGCGGCCCGCTCGTCCTTCGAGAGCGTCACCACCTCCCGGCCGTCGAGCCGGTAGCTCCCGGAGGTGGGGCGGTCGAGACAGCCGAGCGTGTTCATGAGCGTCGACTTGCCCGACCCCGACGGGCCGACAAGGGCGACATACTCCCCGCGCTCGATCGTCAGCGAGACCCCCTTGAGGGCCTCGACGCGAACCGTGCCGAGGTCGTAGTGCTTCGCGACCGCGGTGACCTCGATGAGCGGCATGGAAAAAGCCGGCGACGCGGAAGAAAAAGGCTCGACGGATGCTGGCAGGGGGATGCTGTCACTCCAGTGTAGCGGGCTTCGGGGCACGCTCGGGGCAAAGTCCGGGAGATGGGCCCGGCCGCAGACGCGAGATTTTCGCTGGAAGGCGGTAGGTTGATTTGCGGCGGGCCCCAGAGCGGGCCCGGAATCCTCCGGAGGTTAGGAATCATCGTGAACAGCATTCGTCGTGGGTTGATGGCGGCCGTGGTGTGCGGGGCGATCGCCTGCGTTCCGCAAGTGGCCAGCGCCCAGGGCCTGTGGGTCGGCGGCTGGGGCTGGGGCGGGCCGATCGCCGTCGGCGGCTTCGGGCCGGCGTTCGGGCCGCCCGTGTATGGCTTCGGGCCGCGGTATGTCTCGACCTTCAGTTCGGTCGGCTGGGGCTATCCCGTCTACCGGCCGCCCTACTACGGCACGGCTTTCTATGGCGCGCCGGTCTTTGCGCCGGTCTACCGCCCGGCGCCGGTTTACGTCGGCCCCAGCGCCCATGCGATCCGCGTCGGCAACCGAGTGGCCCGGCGCAACTGGCGGCGCGGCTTCGGCTGGGGCTGGTGAGCCAAGCCGGATCGAAGCGTTTGATCCGAAGGCGCTGGTGCGCGGCCAAAAGCGGCCGCGCGCCAGCCGCCGATCACTCGCCGGCGAGGACGACGCGGAAGCCACCGGAGAAGTCGGTGAACGACGGGGCGTTCTTGTTGCGATCGGCCGAGCGGCAGCGGGCCGGGTCGTAGCCCCAGCCGCCGCCACGGAGAACTTTCATCATCCCGTTCGACGGTCCCTGAGGATCGTCCCCTCCGCCGAGCGCCGACTTGTACCAGTCGGAACACCACTCGTAGACGTTGCCGTGCATGTCGCAAAGCCCCCAGGGATTGGGTTTCTTGCGGCCGACGAGATGGGCATAGGCCTCTTTGCGGTCGCCGGTGTTGCCGTAGTACCAAGCATGGTCGTCGAGCTTCCGGGGATCGGCGCCGAACGACCACGCGGTCTTCGTGCCGGCGCGGCAGGCATACTCCCACTCCGCCTCCGTCGGCAGGCGGTAGTGCTCCCCCTTCTCGAGCCACCCGCCGGCCCGCTCCTGAACGGTGAGCTTGCGGCAGAAGGCGACGGCGTCGTGCCAGTCGACATAGACCGCCGGCGCGTCGTCCCCATCGACGACACAGCGTTGTCCCTTCCACGGCTCGGTCTTCATGACCGCCTTCCACTGCCCCTTCGTGACGACCGTGCGGCCGATGAGGAAAGGACGACCGATCGTGACGCGCTGCTGCGCTTCGTCGGTGCCGCGCCCCTTCTCCGTGGCCGGGCTCCCCATCGTGAAGCTGCCGGCGGGGATCGGCACGAGCTTCATCCCCACCGAATTGGCCTCAGGCCGACCGGCGGCCGCGCGGGGCGCCTTCTTGGCTACGGTGGGCTTCCTCGCGGGAGCCTTCGTCCGCGGCGCGGCCTTCTTTGCCGCGAGCGCCCCCGGCGCCTTGGCCTTGGTGGTGGGCGGCTTCGGCTTCGATGCGGTGCCCGTCGAGGTCTTGGCCGTCGTTACCTTGGCCGTCGACGTTCGTGCGGCGGTCTTTTTCTTCAGGGCCATCGGGGGTGCTCCGGAAGGGTGAGGGGCCGAATCATTTCACCCGTTCCCCTGCCGGCGCACAACCAGCGCCGCCGGGTGAACCGGCGCAGCGACTCTCTCCCGGGCGCCGCCGGGGCGGATCAGGCCGCCGACCGCCCCCGTGCCTTGTAGAGATACGGGTTCATCGTCGGATCGTTGTACATCTTCATCATCCGGAACACACGCAGCGGCCGCTGCCCCAGGAAGATCTCCGTGAGGAGCCGGTCGATGGCGTCGATGAGGTGGCCGCGCTGGGCGTCGAGCACCGCCATCCGGGCCGCCGCCTTCTCGCGGTGCTCCTGGCTGGCATCGGCACGGTCGAGCTGCTCACGCATGTGAAAGCGGCGGAGCTCGAGGATCGAGAGCCGGTCGATCGCCGAGCCGGGCGTCTCGGTGGCCGCGGGGGTGCCGGCGGCCGCCTGGATCCCGCGGGCGGCGAGCTCCGTGACGAGCCAGTCGTCGACCTTCTCGATGGCATCGTTGCGGGCCTGGTTGAAGCGATCGATGTTCCGCTTCACCTCGGCGATCCGCGCATCGGTCACCTCGGGGGAGCGGGCGATGTCCTCCTCGTGCCAGAGCTGGAAGTTGAACTTGTGGAGATCACAGATCCGCCCCTCGAGCTCGGCAGCGGTGTGCCCCGGATCGACGACGTGCCATTCGGCCACGAGCCGCTCGAGGAGCGAATCGATCTCGGCGGCCGGGATCGGCGGGGAAGCGGGATCGGCGGGGCGGCGGCAGGCGCACTGCGAGGAGCAGGAGGTCATCGTGAGAGTCTCCGAAAGGAATGGCAGGAAGTGGTGAGGAATCAGGCGGCACGGCGGATGACGAGGCAGAGGTTCGCCCCGCCGAAGCCGAAGGAATTGCTGGCGGTCACGGTGACGGGGTGCGGCCGGGCGACATGGGGCACATGGTCGAGCCGGCAGCGGTCGTCGGGGGAATCGAGGTTGAGCGTCGGGGGGATGGCCTGGCGATCGATCGCGGCCAGGCAGGCGAGTGCCTCGAAGGCGGCGGCGCCGCTGACGAGGTGGCCCGACATGCTCTTGGTGGAGCTTGCCGGGACATGGTCGGTGGTAGCGCCGAGCGCCAGGCGGATCGCCGCCGCCTCGGCGACGTCGCCGACCGGGGTGCCGGCGGCATGGGCGTTGATGTAGTCGAGGTCGGCAGGCTCCACGCCGGCGCTTTGGAGCGCGAGTTGAATGGCCCGCGCGGCTTGGGTCGGGTCGTCGCTGGGGATCACCATGTGCGTTGCGTCGCCACTCATCCCCACCCCGGCAAGCTCCCCCCTTGCCCGCGCGCCGCGAGCATCGGCGTGGCGGCGGGATTCGAGGACGAGCACCGCTCCCCCCTCCCCCATCACGAAGCCGTCGCGGTCGCGGTCGAAGGGACGCGAAGCGCGGACGGGATCGTCGCTGCGCCGCGAGAGGGCACGAAGGTTGTAGAAGGCGGCGAAGCCGGTCGGGCTGAGGATGTCACAGCCGCCGGCCAGACAGACATCGACGAGACCTGCAGCGATCCAGCGGCGGGCCAGCGCCAGTGCGTAGCCGCTCGAAGCACAGGCCGCGGCGACGGTCACCGCCGGCCCTTCGATCCCGAGCCTGGCGGCGATCCTGTGGACGAGGCTCGGCGGAGAAACGGGGGAGAAGACCTGCCGGCCACCGGCGAGGAAGTCGGCCTCCCAGCGCTTGAGGTGCTCGGCGCCGATCCCGAGGACGAGGCCGACCCGCGCCCCAGCCACCGGGCCGCTGCCGCGCCGATCACCGAGCCCGGCGTCGACCTTGGCGGCGCTGGAGGCCGCCAAGCAAATCCGGCCGAGACGGTCGAAGGAGTCCTCGGCGTCGGTCGCCACGGTCGGGATCGCGGTGACCGGCGCCGCGAACTGCCGGGCTTCACGGCTGAAGCCGGTGCCGTCGATCTCCACGACGCCCGAGCGCCCGGCGAGGAGCCCGTCGGCGATCGCGTCGAAATCGTTGCCGAGGGGGGTGACTGCACCGACGCCGGTGATCACGACGGCCCGGTCGGCGGGTAGGAGGGATCGGCTCATGCAGCGTCCCTCCTCCGCGCCCGCGCGCCGAGCCGCGCCGGGTCGAGGTCGAGATGGACGATCGCCCCCCAGCCCAGACGCAGCGACCAGCCACGCCCGTCGTGGCTCGGCTCCCGATCCGCGCCGTCGACGAGAGCGGCTCGGTCGAGAAACGCCGAGAGCGTGGCGAGGGAGGGATGCCCGTCGTGAGCGGGCGTCGGGGCATCGTCGAGCGCCGCGATGGCAGGCGCCGTGCGGAGCGCGAGGCGGAGGCTTCCGGCGGCGGCCCGATCGAGGGCCAGCGCCACCCCCCGGCAGACCGCCTCGGCGGGAACGTCGCCACGGTCGTCGAGCGTCGGCTCGTCGTCCCAGGCGGTGAGCACGAGCCAGCATCCCTCGACGCCCGGTTCGTCGAGGAGCGACAGCGCCGTGATGAAAGCTTCAAACAGCGCTTCGGGCCCACCGCCGACGCCGATGTTGGGCCCGTGGATCCCCAGGCCGACGCTCACGGCGCTGGCGAGGGCGTGGAGCGAGCACTGCGGGACGACATGCGGCGAGACCGTCACCGGCCCGCCGTCGCGGAGATTGACGAGCGTCCGGGCGCTGGCCGGACGGCCGGCATTGCACGGCGCGGCGACAATGGCGAAGCGATCGGTCGCCCCGCCTGACCCGTTCGAGGAACGAGAGCCGAGCGTGGCGAGCGCCTCCTGCACCGCGCGGATACCGACGACCGTGTGCTCGTCGGCATGGCGGAGGAATCTCGGAGGTAGTGGCGGCGCTCCCGGCACGGACGCCTCGCGCAGCGCCCCCATTCCCGACGCTCGGCAGGTGACGTTCGCGTGAACGGCGACGGGGCAGGCGCTGTGAGGCATCGAGAGTGCTCGGTGACCGTGCTGGCCGGGGGCTCAGGCCGCCTTGCGGACCGACTTGGCGGCGATCTTCGTCTCGAGGACGTCGAGCAGGTCGCCGACCGACGTGATGCCGTCGAGGAGCTCGCTCTCGATCTGAATGCCGAAGTGGCTCTCGATGTGGAGGACGAGGCCGGCCATGTCGAGCGAGTCGAGGTTGAGACCCTCGCGGAGCGTCGTCGATTCCTCGACGGCGGGGTAGGTCTCTCCGGTCTCCTTCTCGAGCAGTTCGAGGACGACCGCCGACAAATGCGTGCGCTCCATGGGAATGGGCTCCTGGGTCTCCGGGCCGGCGCTTCTGGGCGTCGACTCACCGGATCGTGGGGGTGTGGGGGCCTCTCGGCTCCGGTATGCTCCGCCGGCTCCGAGGTCGTGGCCGGACGCGAAGGGGGGGGAAGGTACCGAATGACCGACGCTCGACGAAGCCCAATTCCGCCCCCGCCCGATGCCCTTCCTCGGCTCTGGCAGCGGGTTTTCGACCTCCTCGCGGCGGCCTACGCCTGTGTCCTCCTCTCCGCGACCCACCATCCGCGGCCGGGCGAACTCGTCGGCCCCAACGCCCCGGGCGACAAGACGCTCCATGTTGTCGCCTACACCCTCCTCGGGGGGGCGGTGGCGGCGGCGGTCGCCTCCCGCGGCCGATGGAGCTGGCGATCGGCGGCGGCGGTGTTCGTGCCGCTGGCGCTCTTCGCGGCGGTCGACGAAATCACCCAGCCGCTGTTCGGGAGATTCGCCGACACCCTCGACTGGGCCTTTGATGAACTCGGGCTCGTCGCCGGGATCGGGGCGGTGACCGTGGCGGTGATCCTCCTCCGCCCGATCCTCATCCCGAGGACAGGACGGCGCGGGGGATCGACCGCTCAGTAGTTCGGCGTCGGCGGCCGGTAGTCGGCGATGTTCACCGTCCGGAACCACGCCACCGTCTTCGCGAGCCCTTCGCGGAGGGGGATCGTCGGCGCCCAGCCGAGCCGATCGTGCGCGAGCGTGATGTCGGGCCGACGGCGCTCGGGATCGTCGACCGGCAGGGGCCGGTGGACGATCTCCGACGACGATCCACACAGCTCGACGGTCAGCTCGGCCAATTCCCGGATCGTGAACTCGCCCGGATTGCCGATGTTCACCGGGCCGACGAAGTCGTCCGGGGCTGCCATCATCCGCATCATCCCGTCGATGAGATCGTCGCGGTAGCAGAAGCTTCGTGTCTGCTCGCCCGAGCCGAAGATCGTGATCGGTTCGCCGGCGATCGCCTGACGGATGAAGTTGCTCACCACCCGGCCGTCGTAGGGATTCATCCGCGGGCCGTAGGTGTTGAAGATTCGCACGATCCGGACGTTGAGCCGATGGGCGCGGTGGTAATCCATGAACAGCGTCTCGGCGGCCCGCTTCCCCTCGTCGTAGCAGGCCCGCGGGCCGATCGGATTGACCGCGCCGCGGTAACTCTCGGGCTGTGGGTGGACTTCCGGATCGCCGTAGACCTCGCTCGTCGAGGCCTGGAGGACCTTCGCCCGGCAGCGCTTCGCCATCCCGAGGACGTTGATCGCCCCGATCACGCTCGTCTTCATCGTCTTGATCGGATTGAACTGATAGTGCCCCGGCGCCGCCGGGCAGGCGAGGTTGTAGATCTCGTCGACCTCGAGCCACAGCGGATGGACGATGTCGTGGCGGAGGAGCTCGAAGTTCGGCTGCGCGAGGAGATGGGCGACGTTCGCCTTCTGGCTCGTGAAGAAGTTGTCGACGCAGATGACGTCGTGCCCTTCGGCGACCAGCCGCTCGCAGAGGTGGCTGCCGAGAAAGCCGGCGCCGCCGGTGACGAGGATCCGCTTGAGGGAAGGCATGGGGGATGTCCTGAGATGTTGCGGATCGAGGCGGGGTCAGCGGCCGAGCGAGGAGAGGTAGCGGACGAGATCGGCGATCTCCGCGGCCGACAGGCCGTCGACGAGGCCGGCGGGCATCAGCGAAGTGCCGGGGGCCTCTTCGTCGATGTCGGCCAGTCGGAGACGGACCTCGCGGTCGAGCGCGGTGCGGAGGACGAGTTCGGTGTCGGAGCGTGATACGGGGATACCACTGGTGACCTGGCCATCGGTGGTGACGACGACGAGCGACCCATACCCCTCCTTGACGCTCTTCGCCGGCTCGAGGAGCGCGTCGAGGAGATAGTCAGGCTGCGCCGCCGATCCGATCGCGGTCAGATTCGGGCCGACGCGGCCCCCCTCTCGGTCGATCCGGTGGCAGGCGACGCAGCGGAGCGCCTCGCGCCGGTAGAGCTCGCGGCCGCGGCCGGCATCGGCCCCGTCGGCGACGAGCTGCAGAATCCCGGCCCGCTCTTGGGGCGTGATCGAGGGATGGGTATCCGAGGCGCCCGCCCGTTCAAGGGCCGCGGTGAGGGCCGGCTCGGGGCGCCCGGCGGCGGTCACGTCCTGGAGCACCGCGCGGAGGGTCGGCGCGGGAAGCGTGACGTCGGCGAGCGGGATCGCGAGCCGGTCGGCGCCACCGCGGGTGCCGAGGAAGGCGCGGAGCACTTCGTGGATCGCGGCCTCTCCCGGGCCACGGGCAAGCCAGCCGGAAGTCAGCGCGGCGGCTTCGTCGAGCGATCGGGTCGCGAGCGCGGCGAGGCTCGCGGCCACGAGCGGCTCGGGCGTCGATGGCGCGGCGGCGAGCGTGGCGAGGGCATCGTGGGCGGCCTTGCCGGGGAGGTTGCCCAGGGCCCGACAGGCGGCCTCTCGGCGTGGCAAGGGCCGATCGGCGTCGGCGGCGATGCGCTCGAGGGGCCCGGCGGCTGCCTCGACCTGCCAGGCGCCGGCTGCATCGACCGCGGCGCTTTCAAGCGCCGCGTCGGGGCTCGTGAGGAGCCGCGTCAAACCGGCGAGATCCCCCGCCGGCGCGACCTTGCGCTTCCGCTGCGACTCGGCGAGATGGCTGAGGAGCGATGCCGATCGGGCCGCGGGAGTGGTGGCGGCGAGGGCGACGTCGAAGACGGCACGCAGCTCTGCGGCGGTGCCGAGGAGTGCGATGGCGTGGAGGAGGGCGTCGATGTCGGCGCCGGTGAGCTTGGCCCCATCGATCTTGGCCTGCTGCCACTGCTCCATCATCCAGCCGCTGGCTGCGGTCGTCTCCGCGGCCCGGATCGCGAACAGGACGCGGGCGATCTTCCCGCCATCGTCGAAGCCACCGGCGAGGAGCGCGGGGAGCCAGGCCGGCTCGAGGTCGCGGGCCGCGAGCCAGACGGCGTAATCGAGGGCGTCGTCGCGGGGGTGATCGACGACGTGGAGGGCGAGGGCGGCGGCACGGCGCGCTTCGGGAGAGGCGGGATCGAGCCGGCGGCCGACGGCGGCCAACGCCCGCACCCCCTCGAGCCGTACGGCTGCGTTCTCGTCGTCGACCGACGGCGCGAGGAGATCGAGCGGCCCGAGGCTGCCGTCGGGGCCGACGCCCGGTTCCCTGAGCCGATCGGCCCAGTCGACGACGACTCTGGTGGCGGCGGCCCGGGCGCGGGGGTCGGGCGAGGTGAGCACCCGCGACAGGAGCGCTCCGTCGATCGCCGCAGTCGTGCCGTCGTCGAGCCCCTGGCGGAGCCAGAGAAGCTCGAGGCAGCGCCGTTCGAGGCCGCGGTGGTAGCCGGCCGTACCGGGCGCGGCGCGGCGTGCGGCGGAGGCCCAGGTATCGAGATCGGGGCCGACCTCGTCGATCCCCCTCTCGACGAGGACCCGCCGGGCGGCGTCACGGGCCCAGCCGTCGGCAGTGAGCAAGTCGAGCAGTTCGCCGTTGGAGAGTGTCGTGGCATCGAAGCGCGGCACGAGCGGCCGCCCCTTCGCCGTCACGCGCCAGATCCGGCCGTGGGTGCGGTCGCGGCGGTCGTCGCGGAAGTCGACTTCCCCATGCTGGATGATCGGGTTGTACCAATCGGCGATGTAGATCGCCCCGTCGGGGCCTGTCTTCACGTCGATCGGGCGGAAGTCGACGCGCGGCGAACGGATCAGGTCGGGGAGCTTTTCACTTTCGAACCCCGAGCCCGATTCGGTGAGCCGGTAACGACAGACGCGGTTGGCGCGGAAGTCGTGGGTCACGAGCGTTCCTTGCGCGTCGTCGGGGAGATGGGCTCCGGAGAGGATCTCGAGGCCGCAGAGCTTCGGGCTTCCCGGGTTCATCCCATGGAGGATCCGCGGCGTGCCGACGGCGGTGAAGTAGGCGGCGCCCGGAAAGCCGAGGTTGATCCCTTCCCCTCCGGCGCCGTCGGTGACGAGCGACCGGCCCCAGGGATCGATCGCATGGCCCCAGGGATTCACCCAACCGCGGGCGAAGACATCGAGTTCGAGCGTCGAGGGGCGGAATCGCCACATCCCTCCGCCATTGAGGCGCCGCACGCCGGAGGGCGTCTCGACATGGCTGTGGATGTAGATCGACTGGTTGAAGAACAGCCGCGAGTCGACGCCCCAGCGGAACGTGTGGATGAGGTGATGGGTGTCCTCGGTGCCGAAGCCGGAGAGGACCGTGCGCCGCGTGTCGGCCCGGTCGTCGCCGTCGGTGTCGGCGAGGTGGAGCATCTCGGTGGCGTTGGCGACGTAGCAGCCCCCGTCGCCGGGAAGGACGGCCGTCGGCATGTGGAGGCCGGTGGCGAAGACCTGCGAGACGTCGGCGACGCCGTCGCTGTCGGTGTCGTCGAGGATCGTCACCGTGTCGTCGGGGAGCTCGCCGGGACGGAGCTGCGGATAGACACTCGACGACGACACCCACAGCCTTCCGCGCGGATCGAAATTGATCTGGAGCGGCTTGCGGATCGCCGGGTCGGCGGCGAACAGATTGACCTCGTAGCCCTCCGCCACCTCCATCGCCTCGAGTTCCGCCGCCGGATCGGGGACGGGGATGTCGGTGAGGGCACGCTGGGCGGAGGCGACGGAGGGAAACGCGACGGCGACGAGGAGGACCGAGAGGCGGGCGCTCCATCGGGAGGTGTGGGGCATGTCAGGGAGACTCCTGGGCAAGCGAGCGCACCTTCGCCTCGGCAGCCTCGACGAGCGGGTCGAACTGCGGGATCTCGACGGCGTTGTTTCCTTGCTCGTGGCGGCGGAAGAGGAACAGATAGGTCTCGTTGGCAGGCCGCCATCGGTGGAAGAAGAGCTGGTTTTTCTCGTTGACCGCCGTGCGGATCGCGGCGGTGCGGCCGGCGAAGTCGCCCGAGAGCGGCTTGCCACAGGCGGCGGCAAAGACCGCTGCGGCGGCGTCGTATCCGGCGTCGGAGAGATGGACGCCGTTTTCCGTCAGCCGCGTCCCGGCAGGGAGACTCGCCTCCACCGCGTCAAAGAGGTCGACGACGCCGGCCCCCTGTTCGAGTGCCACGTCGCGGATCGCAACGGCGTAGTCGGCCAGTGCCGCGTTGCGGGTGGCGGCCGCGGCGGCGGAGAGTGGCGGGGTGGCCTCGAAGGGGGGCGGGGTGACGAGGAGCAGTCGCGTCGGCGCGGCGGCGCCAGCTTCCCGCGGCGGCCCGCGGAGATCGCGGCAGAGGCGGCCGAGCTGCTCCCGAAACGGCGCGAGGCCTGCGGCGCCTGAGAACGATTCATTGCGGCCGTAGGCGACGATCACGACCGTGGGATCGAGGCCGCGGACGAGATCGAGGAGGCGGGCATAGCCTGCCGTCGGCGCATCGAACACGCCCCGCGACTCGGCCCACACCGTGTCGCCGCTCCAACCGAGATTGCGAAAGGTGAGGTCGGCGCCGGGATGCGTGGCCACCAAGCCCGTCTCGATCGCCCCCCGCTCCCCCTCGCGCTCGATGATCGTGTCGCCGAGGAGGACGACCCGGTCGTTGGCGTGGAGCTCGAAGCGGGCCTGAGCGGCCGGCTCGGCGGCGCGCACGGACCACGGCCACAGGGCCACGGCAAGGAAAAGCCGAGCGGCCAGCGGCAGGAGACCGCCCGGCCAAGGACACGCTTTGGAGGGCATGGCGGACGCTTCCGGAGGGGCGGGAGAGGTGGTAGTGTAGCCTCCTTCGCGGTAGCCGGGGGGCATCCGCGGCGGCGGCGCGTGCTGCCGAATGCCATCCCCCCGATCCCCACCATCCGCATGCATTCCGGAGAGCCATCCATGAAGGGCAACATCAACCACTCCCTCGTTTACTGGTGTTACAACGTCGCCGGCGACAAGTGGGATCTGGAGAAGATGTGCCATGTCGCCAAGGATCTCGGCTGCACGTCGATCGAGATCCTCGAGCCAGAGGCCTTCCCCACGCTCAAAAAGCATGGCCTCACCTGCGCGCTCGCCGCCAACGGCATGCCCGGGGCGCCCTTCATGCGCGGCTTCAACAACCCGGCCTATCAGGCCGAGGTGATCGAGCGGACGACGAAGACGATCGACGCCTGTGCCGAGCACGGGATGCCGGCTGTGATCGCCTTCACCGGCTACAAGTGGCGCGACGCCGACGATCCCAAGAGCGGCGAGATCTCGCTCGAAGAGGGGGCCGACAACTGCGTCAAGGGGCTCAAGGCGATCGCCGCCCACGCGGAGAAAAAGGGGGTGACGATCTGTCTCGAGCACCTCAACACCCGTGACGGCAGCCATCCGATGAAGGGCCACCCCGGCTATCAAGGCGACGACATCGATTACGTGGCGAACATCTGCCGCCGAGTGGGATCGCCGCGCGTCAAGCTCCTCTTCGACATCTACCACGTCCAGGTGATGAACGGCGACGTGATCCGCCGGCTCGAGGAATGCAAGGATGTCATCGGCCACATCCACACCGCCGGCAACCCCGGCCGCGCCGAACTCGACGACAACCAGGAGATCAACTTCCCGCCGATCATGCGGAAGATCGTTCAGCTCGGCTACAAGGGTTGGGTGGGGCATGAGTTCATCCCCACGCGCGACGCGCTGACCGGCCTCAAGCAGGCCGTCAGCCTGTGCGACGTCTGAGCGGAGCCGGTCAGGGCCTCGCAAGCACGATCCGCACATCGGCGACGTTGGTGCCGGTGGGGCCAGTGCGCACAAGTCCCCCGGCACGCTCGAGCATCGGCAGGCTGTCGCAGCGGGTGAGGGCCTGATCGAGCGCCGGCTTGTCGGCGGCGAGGGTTCGGGCCACGGTGGCGTCGGCGAGGGCGCCGGCCGCGTCGGTGGGGCCGTCCTCGCCGTCGGTGCCGAGGCTCGCGATGAGAAGGCCGGCCGGCCAGTCGACGGTCGCCGCCGAGACCGCTGCGAGCACCGTCTGCTGATTGCGCCCCCCGACGCCATGGTCGGCCGGGATCACGACCGTCGCCTCGCCCCCTTCGATGACGGCACGGGCGCGGCCGTCGCGGGCCGCGAGGGCCGCCAGATCACGCCCGTCGGCTGCGAGTCGGCGGCCGATCGCCGCGGCGGACTCAAGGGACGCGGGGGTGCCTGGGCGGGCGCGGCGGACGATCGTTTCGTATCCCAGGGCCCGCGCGGCGGCGGCGGCGGCCTCGACCGCGGTGTCGTTGTTGCCGACGATCCGGTGGCTCACCCGACAGCCGGCGGAGGTCTGCCAGTTCGGGCCGGTGGGGGCCGAAGGCCGCGGCGCGGCGCCTGCCTCCGAGTCGCGGCGGAGGAGATCGACGAGGCGCGGCGCGATCCCGGCGGCGATGGCGCCAAAGCGCTCGAGGAGATCGAGCGCGACTTCCGGCTCGGCTGGCGTTGGCATGCAGGGGCCGGAGGCGATGAGGTCGAGCGGGTCGCCGATGACGTCGGAGAGGACGACGACGACGAGCCTTCCGGCGGTGCAGGTCCGGGCCAGGCCCCCCGCCTTCACGGCGCTCGCGCTCCGGCGGACGGTATTGAGGGCGCCGATGTCGGCGCCGGCGCCGGAGAGGAAAC
>JBIIQL010000436.1:0-3786 GCA_044342095.1 Pirellulales bacterium | reverse complement strand
GAAGGCCGAGTTGGAGAAGTCAGCACCACCGCTGGCGTCGGTTCGGACGAACTTGACGTTCACACTCGCGGCCTTGGCGGCGGCCATCACCGGGTCGAGGGGGAGCGGATTGCCTCCCCGGAGGATCTTCCCGCTGATCTTGAACTCCGGCTCGGTCTTGTGGCTCGTCCGACCGCAGCCGGTGAGGGCCGTGGCGCCGACGAGGAGCAGACAGAGCGGCACAAGGACAGCCCGCCGCGAAAGCCTGACGTCGTTCAGGGAACTCGCCATCAGTATTCCACCATCTTTCCGTCGTCCCGGTGGCCCATTCGCCGCCAGATCGTTTCGTTGATGTTGTAGTTGATACCCCGCACCGACCCGTCGCAGAGGACGATGTTGACCACCGTCGGGTGCGCGGAGCCGAAACGGCCGTCACCATGCCACGACCCCGACCGATCACCGTCGGTCTGGGGCACGAAGCCGGTGTGCCGCATCGTGTCGTGATCCCAACCGGCGGTGTAGCCCTCGTTGTCGTCGCCACACATGTTGCCCTTGCAGTTGTCGCTGTCGAGGGCCTTCTCACCGATGAGGATGACGTTCGTCGTCCCGTCACGGACGCTGGCGAACGACGAAACCTTGCGGAGATCGAGGTTCGCCTGGTCGCCGTCGACGCGGAAGATCGGGCCGTCCCCCTCGGGGTGCCACGGAGCCCCCTCGCCACCGAGCCAGTTGTCACCGGTGTCGAGGCTGTTGCCGGCGTAGTCGGTCTGGGCGAAGGGGGCCGAACCACCGGGGAACGGAGCCCCATACCACTCCCCCGCCGACTTCACGCCGTCAGAGGAGGCGCGACGGCTGGCACAAAAATACTGCGCTACGGGCGTACCACGGGCCTTGTAGAAGCGCTCCCAGTCGGCAAGCGAGCCGTTGCCGTCGACGTCCTTGGCACCGTTGCCAAGCCAGAGGGCTTCGTTCTCGAGGAAGGGGAGGATCTGGTAGCCCCAGCCGGCGTACTGCTTGACGCCACTGGCGGGCATGCCGTTGTTGAACGACCAAGACCCCCACCACCAGCCGCCGGTGGGAAGAAACTGCTTGGAGTCGTGGTGGTTATGCACCGCGAGCCCGACCTGCTTGAGGTTGTTGCTGCACTTGGAACGGCGCGACGCCTCACGGGCGGACTGCACCGCCGGGAGGAGAAGGCCGACGAGCGTGCCGATGATGGCGATCACCACCAGCAGCTCGACCAACGTGAAGCCCCGCGTCTGGCACCGGGGGGCGACAGGCCGGGGGACTGTATCGATTCGGGCACCCATGACGATTCTCCAGCTTGATGGGAAAGATGATTCAATGCGCCGGAAGAGACGGGGAACAGATCTGGTCATCGGATAACGAACAGGCCCGACTGCAACGCCACCTACCCCCCCCTCTCGAGACGCCTTTGGCATCCTTCGAAAGGGGCGTGAATGAACGCAGCGAGGCCACTTCGCCAGAAGACTATTCCCCGAGATCCCGAACTGAACCCCCCAAAAGCCTACGATCTGGCCCCCTCACCGACAAGCCGCAAACCCCACCCCCATCCCCACCGGCAGGGGAACCCGACCGGCGGTGAACCTGCGTTGGGTGGTCCGGGTCGGCCCCGGTCTCGAGAACCGGGGCCCCAATTCAACCGGTGGGGACGAACGGAAAAGACTATTTCCCGCCTGCAGCGAGCCATTGAGCCGCCAGGAGCATCGTCCCGGCGTGAATCTCGACGATCGCCCCGATGTCGGCGCAGTAGCCACCCCCGCAGACGATTCCCACCGGGAGCCGGGCGGACCGCGCCCTCCTCAACACCCGTCGATCGCGTTCGAGCAGACCGGCCCGGCTGACGGAGAGCCTCCCGAGGCGATCCCCGGCGTAGGGATCGGCCCCGGCGATGTAGAGGAGGAGATCGGCCCCCGCAAACCCGAGGGCCCCGTCGAGCGCCGCATCGACCGCCGCGAGATAGGTGGCGTCGTCGGCGCCATCCTCGAGGCCGATGTCGAGGTCGCCTGGATACTTGCGGAGGGGAAAGTTGCGGGCACCGTGAACGGACACGGTGAACACCGAGGGATCCGCGGCGAAGATTTCGGCGGTGCCGTTTCCCTGATGGACGTCGAGATCGAGAATCACCACCCGCTCGACCGCTCCCCGGGCCTGCATCTCGCGGGCCGCCACCGCCGTGTCGTTGAAGACGCAGTAGCCTTCCCCCCAGTCGCTCCCCGCATGGTGCGTCCCTCCGGCGAGGCTGGCGGCGATTCCATCCTCGAGCGCCGCCGTCGCCGCGTCGATCGCGGCGCCGGTGCTCCGCAGCGAGCGCGCGACGAGTTGCTCGCTCCAGGGAAAACCGATCCGCCGGACCTCCGCCGCCGTGAGAGTGCCGGCCATCACCCTGCCGACGTAGCCGCGATCGTGAACGCGGAGGAGCTCCTCGTCGGTGGCGGCGTGCGGCTCGATGAACTCAAGCGCCGCACCGGCCGCCGCCGCGGCCTCCAACCGCTTTCGCAATGCCCGGTATTTCTCCACCGGGAAGCGGTGGCCCTCCGGCAGTGGTAACGGATAGCGGTCGGAGGGGAACAGCCGCATGGCCCGAGCGACCCTCAAGTCATCCCACGCGACGGCGACGGCACCACCAAACACCGAGGCCGATGCCACCGGCACCGAGGAGCTGCGTCATCGCCGCCGGTTCCGGCACCACGATCGCCACGATCTGCGGCCGGTAGTAAGAGAGATCGGCGAAGTAGGAGGTGTTGTAGAACGCGGCCGTGGTCGAGCCCCCAGGCTGATTCGGGAGTAATCCCTGGGCGATGATGATCCCGGCAAGGTTCCACGTCCCCGCTTGCTTCACGAACACGGCGCCGCCGGAGTCGCCGCTGACGACCTGGGCCTCGTTGGTGGAGACATTCGGATCGAACGTCGTGCCGATCCCGAGAACGTCCACGCCGACGTTGAACCAGCCTCGGTCATCAATGGCGTTCGTCCCCCAGCGCATCGACTTCGTGGCATCCGTTTTGAAGCCGGCCTCGTTGGCGAGCTCCGCGGTGGTCTCCGTCCACACCCACGTGGGCGACGAGTCGTCGATGTCCCAGTAGGTCGGATTGGCCTGTTGGAGGCGCCCCCGGCCGATCATCGTCACGGTGTCGCCATTGGCCGGAGCGGTACCGGCGACCTGGATGAACGGCAGGCTCACCGAAGGCGTCGCGATCCGGAACATGGTGAGATCGGTGAGGGCCGTCTTGCCGGCGGCGCCGGCGTTGGTGAGCCGCTGCCCGGTGCCGGGCAGCATGGCGTACTTCACGCCACCGAGCGTGATGCCGTCACTGCTGCCGACATGATTGGCCGTCAACACCCAGCCGTAACCGATGTAGACACCCCCGCCGACCCCGATCGCGCCGACGTTGCCCCAGCCGGGATCATCGGCGGGCGCCGACATGTTCGTCGACCCGGCGTTGACCAGATCGATGACGACCGCCCCGACCCGACCGGCCAGCGGACCGGCGCTCGCCAGAACCATGCCCACAATCCACCGCCACGATGCTCGAGGACGCATCTCGGATCTCCTGCTTCGGATGGCGGCGACGCGGCGTCGGCCCGGAAAGACCTGCGCAGTCCCCGCCCTCGCGGTGATGGTACGCAAGAAGGCTCGGCGCCGTCGATGCCGACCGTTGCGGCGGCATGGCCCCGGAGATTCTTGAGGCAGACAGCTACCGGGCGGCGAGGCGCCGGACCGTGACAAACCGCGCCTTCGCCCCGCCGGGGCCGAACTCGGCCCCCGGAATCCCGGGCACGACC
>JBIIQL010000435.1:0-3801 GCA_044342095.1 Pirellulales bacterium | reverse complement strand
CATCAGGGCCGAGGTCGGCGTGAGCATCTCCGGCATCCCCGGGCCCCCCTTCGGCCCCTCGTAGCGGATGATGATCACGTCGCCACGCTGGATCTTCCCCTGCTCGAGGGCGGCGAGCATCGCCTCCTCGCTGTCGAACACGCGGGCGGGGCCCTCGAAGCGGGCTCCTTCCTTGCCGGTGATCTTTCCGACGGCGGTGCCGGGGGCGAGGTTGCCCTTGAGGATCGTGATGTGGCCGGTCGCCTTGATCGGTTGCTCGAGCGGATGGATCACCTTCTGCCCGGGCGTCAGGCCCTTGTTCGTGGCGAGGTTCTCGGCGAGCGTCTTGCCGGTGCAGGTGAGGCAGTCGCCGTCGAGGAGGCCCTTGTCGAGCATGTATTTCATGAAGCCGCTGGTGCCGCCGACGGCGTGGAGATCTTCCTGGACGTAGCGGCCGCTCGGCTTCAAGTCGGCGATGAAGGGAACGCGGCGGGCAACGGCCTCGAAGTCGGCCGGCGTGAGTTCGATTTCGACGGCGCGGGCCATGGCGATGAGGTGGAGAACGGCGTTCGTCGAGCCGCCGAGGGCCATCGTCACCACCATCGCGTTCTCGAAGGCGCGGCGGGTCATGATGTCGCGGGGCTTGATGTCGCGCTCGAGGAGGTTTCTGACCGCGGCACCGGCCCGGCGGCATTCATCGAGCTTGGCCGGATCGACCGCCGGGATACTCGCGCTGTCGGGAAGCGACATGCCGAGGGCCTCGATCGCGGTCGCCATCGTGTTGGCGGTGTACATGCCGCCACAGGCACCGGCCCCGGGGCAGGCCTGACGGACGACACTCGCGCGGCGCGAGTCGTCGATCCGCCCGGCGACGTATTCCCCGTAGCACTGGAAGGCCGAGACGATGTCGAGGGGGGTGCCGTCGGCGAGGTGGCCGGCCCGGATCGTGCCGCCGTAGACCATGATCGCCGGGCGGTTGAGCCGCCCCATCGCGATCAGGCAGCCGGGCATGTTCTTGTCGCAGCCGGGGATCGCCACGAGGCCGTCGTACCACTGGGCCTGCATCACCGTCTCGATCGAGTCGGCGATGATGTCGCGGGAGGGGAGCGAAAAGCTCATCCCGTCGGTCCCCATCGAGATCCCGTCGCTGACACCGATGGTGTTGAACCGCATCCCCACCATGCCAGCGGCCACCACGCCATCCTTGACGACCTTGGCGAGGTCGCCGAGATGCATGTTGCAGGTGTTGCCGTCGTACCACATGCTCGCGATCCCGACCTGGGCCTTGTCGAGGTCGGCCGGCTGGAGCCCCGTGCCGAGGAGCATCGCCTGGGAGGCTCCCTGCGAGCGGGGCTGGGTGATGCGGGAACTGATGCGGTTGATGGCGGCCATGGCGCGGCGGAGTCCTCAGGGAGATTTCTCGGCGGTCCGGTGGCGAAGCGACCTAGCCCGGAGCGGAGCCGAACGGGCAGAATAGTCTCTCCCAAACCCGTTGGAAAGCGACCAGAAGAGACCCTCACGCCATGTCTGCCCCCTCCCGCCTTCCCCGGTTCGTCTACCTCGATCTCGGCAACGTGATCGTCAACTTCGACCGCGAGCACGCCGTCCGCGAGATGGCGAGCGTCGCGGGGATCACGCCCCAGGCCACCCACGCCGCCGTCTTCGAGTCGGGCCTCCAGTCAAAACTCGAACGGGGGGAGATCGACTGGAAGGGCTTCCACGATGCCTTCAGCCGCTCGACCGTCTCGGCGAGCGACCCTGTGCGGCTCGCCGATGCGGCCAGCGACATGTTCAGCCTCAATGTGGCGATGTTGCCGGTGATCGCCGCCATCGAGCGGGCCGGCTACCGGACGGGAATCCTCTCCAATACCTGCACGCCCCACTGGGAGCATCTCCTCGCCAAGCGGTATGCCGTGCTCCCCGGCCGGTTCTCCGTGATCGTCCTTTCCCACGAGGTCGGCGCCCTCAAGCCCGACGGATCGATCTACGAGATCGCGGCCCGAAAGGCCGGCGTGCCCCCCGAGTCGATCTTCTTCACCGACGACGTGCCGGAGCATGTCGAGGCGGCCCGCGCGGCCGGCTGGGATGCGGAGGTCTTCGTGACGGCCACCCGCCTCGCCGACGACCTCCAACGCCGCGGCCTCAATCTCGGGTTGTAAGTGCGGCCGCCAGGGCGACGATGAGCGTCGCTTCGTCGATCCGCCCCTCCGCGATCGGCCGACCGTCGACGATGAGGACGGGCACCCGCAGGCCGTACTCCCGCTCGAGGTCGCCGTCGTCGCCAACCTCCACGATCCGCGCCTGCGGGGCGTGGTGGGGGAGGAGGTCCTCGACCGCTTCGCAGAGGTGGCAGCCGCGGCGGGTGTAGAGGATGATGTCCATGGCAAGGCCGGCTCCCCGAGATGTGGGGAGGCCGGGTCTCCGCGGCCCCTCGCGGCCAAGTCCCCCCCGATCCGAATCGGGGGGAAGGGGGGCGATCAGGCCGCCGCGCACTTTCTCCGCCTCCTGCTAGGATAGCGTTCTCGCCCGATCCCCTTCTTTCCGCCCCCCTGCGGCATGAGTGACTCCACGCAGACGCTGGACGACTTTCTCCGCGTGCTCCGCGCCAGCGGGCTCGTCGATGCTGGAAAGATCGACCAGGCGCTCGCCCCATGGATGGACGCCGCAGGCCGGCTCCCGCTGGGCGACGAGCCGGTGCCGGAGGGCCTGATCGCCGCCCTCATCGATTCCGGGCAGCTCACCCCCTGGCAGCTCGACCAGCTTCGCAAGGGGCGTCACAAGGGCTTCGTCCTCGGCAAGTACAAACTGCTCCGGCTCCTCGGCGCCGGCGGCATGAGCAGCGTCTACCTGGCGGAACATGCCACCCTTCATCACAAGGTGGCGATCAAGGTCCTGCCGGTGAAGCGGGTCGATCAGAGTTCCTACCTGGCCCGCTTCGAACGGGAAGCGCAGTCGTCCGCCCGCCTCAACCATCCCAACATCGCCCGGGCGTTCGACCTCGAGTCGTCGGGGGCGATCCATTTCATCGTGCTCGAGTACATCGACGGCACGGATCTCTACGCGAAGGTGAAGCGGGAGGGGCCGCTCGATGTCCGCGAGGCTGCGGAGTATCTCCGGCAGGCCGCCACCGGACTCCAGTACGCCCACGACGAGGGGCTCGTCCACCGCGACATCAAGCCTGCCAACCTCATGCTCGACAAACGGGGAACGGTGAAGATCCTCGACATGGGACTGGCGCTTGCCAACGGCGACGAGGGGGCATCGCTGACGCGCGAGCATGACGAAAAGGTGCTCGGCACGGCCGATTACCTCGCGCCGGAACAGGCCCGAGACAGCCACAAGGCCGACCGTCGCAGCGACGTCTACTCGCTCGGCTGCTCCCTCTACTTTCTCCTCGTCGGCAAGGCGCCGTTCGCCAATGGGCCGCTCGCCGAACGGCTCCGGGCGCACATGAACGAGCCCCCTCCCAATCTTCTCGAGAAGCGCCCGGACGTCCCCACGGCCATCGCCGAACTCTACTTCCGGATGATGGAGAAGCACCCCGATGCGCGCCCGCAGACGGCGCAGGAAGTGGCCGATGCGTTGGCCGCCTGGCTCAGCTCGGCGCCCGCCGCGCCGCGCCCAGGGGGACGCCTCGACCCGCCACGCCGGGCGCCCAGACGCGCTTCCGGTGAAGGCTCGGCGACACCGGGGCCGCGACGGCAGCCCGGCCAAGTCGTGCGGAGTGGCCCCGGAAGCACCTCCGGCCCGCTCGGTTCCTCGGGGGTCCTCGGCGCCGGTTCGGGCTCCGGTTCGCTCCCCGACTCGGGGCCCTCCGGCCAG
>JBIIQL010000434.1:0-3804 GCA_044342095.1 Pirellulales bacterium | reverse complement strand
CTGGTCGTCGCTCCAGCCGTGGGACGCCTCGACCAACGGCTCCCAGCCGTTCTGGATCACGCGCGTGTTCGCGGGGCTGGCGATGTTTGCCGGTCTGCTCTGTTTCCTGTTCAACCTGTGGATGACAGCCCGAGGGGCCGAGGCGACCGACCCGCTTCCCGCCCGCGCCGCCGGCACCCCTGTCGCCTGATCCCGTTCCCGCCCGTTCGTTGCCCCCGGATTCGATGAAGACCCTTGGAGTGACCGCATGTTCGAGAGTAAGTCGGGCATTTTCTTCATCGCCGGGATCGGCTTCTTCTTCATCGCGTTCCTCGGCAACGGCGTGGTGCCGATGATCATGTTCAAGGACCGCCACGAGCAGACGGCCGAAGAGGTGGTCAACAAGCGCGTCATGGCCCAGTTCCGCGACCTCGCCCAGCGGTATCCGGAGTCGTTTCAAAACGCCTTCGGAGAGCCGACGGAGGAGGCCTGTGCGGAGGCGTTGCGGCTCGGCCGCCAGCTCTACGTCGGCGAGGGGTGCTGGCACTGCCACAGCCAGTTCGTCCGCCCGGTGTCGAACGAATCGCGCCGCTTCGGCCCGGTGTCGAAGTCGGAGGAATACGACAATGAGCTCCAGCGGCCGGTGCTCTTCGGCACGCGCCGTGTCGGGCCCGATCTGAGCCGCGAGGGGGGACGGCGCGGGAATGACTGGCACGCCGTCCATTTTCACAAGCCGCAGGTCGTCTCCACCGATTCGCCGATGCCCGAATATCCGTGGTTCTTCGACGGATCGCCCGACAAGCCGAACCGTCGTGGGATCGCGGTCATGACCTACATCCAGTGGCTCGGGTCGTGGCTCGAGGAGTATCCCTACTACGAGGAACTCGCGGAGGTGAAGGGTGAGCAGTGAATCCAAGGTGGCCGCCGCGCCGTCATCCCACCGGCCTGCCGTCGAAGTCCGCCGCCACGGCATGAGCCGTCGGCAGGCGTGGGTGACCGCGGCGATGGCGGTGCTGATCCTCATCCCCAGCATGTACGGCTTCTTGGGGAAGTTCGTCGAGTTCGTCCACATCTACCGGGGTACCGGCGGTGGGGAGTTCGCCGTCGCTCCGATCCTCAACTATCTCCTCGCCAGTGCCGGCTTCTTCTGCATGCTCCTGTGGGCGGCGTGGAACGGGATGTTCCGCGACGTCGAGAAGCCGAAGGTCGATTTCCTCGAGAACGAAGCCCGACTCGACGGCGGCCGCGTTCAATCCCTCTTCCCCCGTCGCTGAGCTCAACCGAGGAGTCCAAGGCATGCCTGACACGCGTCCCGGTGCCCCCGAGGCAGAGCACCGGTTCCACAACTACACCGGCAACGACATTCCCTGGTACGTGCGGGCGATCTGGATCGGCTTTTGGATCTTCGCCATCACCTACACGATCCGTTACCTCCTGCCGGCGATGCAGGTGGAACTCATCCAGCGGCCCTGAGCCGCCCCGAGACTCGTTCACAGGGGCACGACATGGCTGGAGCGGGGGCTGCGTGCGACTATTGCGGACTGCCCTTGGCTGGGGCGGCCGCCGGGGACGGCGCTGAAAAAGATCACGAGCCGCGCTACTGCTGCCTCGGCTGCCGCTTCGCCTCCTCGATCACCGCCTCGAGCGGCGCCGATGGCGAGGCGCGCTGGATGATGACGAGGCTCGGCCTTGCCATCTTCTTCACGATGAACGTGATGGTCTTCACGATGCTCCTCTGGTCGCAGCAGGAAGGTGCCGCCGCCGATCCGTCGGCCGGATCGCGGGTGTTCTACGACCTCGCGCGGCATGCCTGTCTGCTGTTCACCGGGCCGGTGCTCCTGCTCCTCGGCGGACCGCTCGTCGAGGACACGCTGGCCGATCTCCGCCGCGGACGCATCGGCTCGAGCCTCCTCCTCCTCGCCGGCGTGGCGGCCGCGTTCGGCCAATCGGCCTGGGCCACCTGGCAGGGGAGCGGCCATGTCTATTTCGAGGTCGCCTGCATGGTGCTCCTGGCCGTGACGCTCGGCCGGTGGCTCGAGGCCTCGGGGAAGCTCCGCACCACCTCCGCGCTCCGCGATCTGCAGAGGCTCCTCCCGGATCGGGTGCGCCTGGTGACGGCCGATGGCGAGGCGGAGGTGCCGCTTGTCGGGGTGCGGCCGGGGAGCAGGGTGCGTTTGCTCCCTGGCGATCATATTCCCACCGATGGGCGAATCGTGGCAGGTTGCGGGGCGATCGACGAGCGGACAGTCACCGGCGAGAGCGTGCCGGTCGTGAAGGGGCCGGGCGATTTCCTCCACAGCGGCACGCTCGATCTCGACGGTGAACTGATCGTCGAGGTGACGGCCGCCCCCGGAGCGGGCACCCTCGAGCGGCTCATCGAGGCGGTCACTGCGGCCGCCGTCGGGGGGAGCCGCCAGCAGCGGCTCGCCGAGCGGATCGCCGCCTGGTTTCTCCCGCTCGTGCTCGTCGTCGCCGCCGGGAGCTGTGCCGTTCACTGGTGGCGCGAGGGGATGGCGGCCGGGGTGCTGGCGGGGCTCGCGGTCGTCGTCGTGTCGTGCCCGTGCGCCCTCGGCCTGGCGACGCCGCTGGCCCTGTGGGCGGCGATCGGCAATGCCGCCCGCCGGCAGGTGCTCGTCCGCGATGGCGACGCCTTCGAACGGCTCGGCTCGGCGCGGGCCTGGTGCTTCGACAAGACCGGCACCCTCACGACCGGCTGCCGCCTCCGCGACGTTCTCCTCCTCCCCGCCGCGGCCGCCGCTGGCATCCGCGACGACGACGCTCTCCTCGCCGTGGCCGGGGCGCTCGGGCGCGGGTCGACGCACGTCCACGCCCGAGCGCTCGCCGACGAGGCGGAGGCTCGTGGTCTGGCGACGGCGGCGATGATTGATGTTCGCACCGTGCCGGGAAGGGGGATCGAAGGGAGGCGCGCGGCCGACGGAGCGACGGTGCAACTTGGCAGCCTTCGCTGGATCGAGAGCCTTGGCGGGCAAGGGGAGATCGAACGAGCGCGGGCGTTCGCCGCTGACGAGCCGCAATCGGCCGTCGCGATCGATGGCCGCGTGATCGGATGCCTGTGGTTTGCCGAGACGCTCAGGCCGGAGGCGATTTCCACCGTCGCGGCGCTGCTTGCGCGAGGCGTGCGGCCGCTGATCCTCTCTGGCGACCGGCCGGAGCGGGTAGCGCGGATCGCCGACGAGATCGGGGTCGAGTGGGAGGCGCCCCTCCTTCCCGAAGGGAAGCTCGAGCGCATCGAGGCCCTCGAGGGACAGGCGGGGGGCGTCGTCATGGTCGGTGACGGCATCAACGACGCGCCGAGCTTGGCCGCCGCCGCCGCCGGCGTGGCCCTCGGCTGTGGGGCCGATGTCTCCCGCTGGTCGGCCGACATCTGCTTGCTGCGGGACGACCTCTCCGACCTCCCGTGGCTCGCCGATCTCGCCGCCCGCACCGGTCGGACGATCCGCTGGAATCTCCTCTGGGCCTTCGGCTACAACGCGGCGCTGGTGCCACTGGCGGCTGCCGGATGGGTTCATCCGACGCTTGCGGCGCTGGCGATGCTCGCCAGCAGTCTGTTCGTCGTCACCTCGTCGCTCCGATTGGCCGACGGCAGCACCGAGCGGGCGACACCTTCCGCAGGTGCGATGGCTGACATGCCGCGTTCCCTTGCGGCACCGGTGCTCGAGCCGGCCGGGGCCGCGGGAGCTCACCGATGATCGAATGGCCGTTGCTCGTCGCTTCGGGGCTCCTCGGGTCAGCCCACTGCTTGGGGATGTGCGGGCCCTTTGCCCTTGCCATCGGCAGTGCGGCGCCGGCATGGCGGGCCAATCT
>JBIIQL010000433.1:0-3812 GCA_044342095.1 Pirellulales bacterium | reverse complement strand
CAGGGCGGCGACGCGGGGACGGAGGAACCGGTGGACACACTCGCCAGCCGACTCTTGCCGGGAGCGATTGGCGCCCAAGGACACCCGCAGGCCGGTCCCTTTCCGGAGGCCTTCCTGACGGCAGCCCTGCAGCCGGTCTCGATCCAGGGGCCGACGGGGATGACGGTCTCCGTCGAGACGTTCGACGGCTGGTCTCCCCCTGCCGCGGCCCCGTTCCGGACGTCGCTGTTGGTGGGGAGCACCTACCGGGTGCGGCTCGGCGGGGTACCCGGCTACGAGGGGCTCGAGGTCTATCCGACGATCCGCATCCTGGCGCGCCTCGCCACGCCCCCGGGGATGGATCATCGCTTTCCGGTCGAACTGGTGATCGACGAGAACGACTTCATCCAGGCGCTCGACGGAGCCCACGTCGAACGGATCGTCTACATGGCCTGCGACCCGGATGTCGCCGACATCTCCGCCGCCAACTCGTTCGACGTCCGTCCGTGCGACGATCCCCGCGAGATCGCCGCCACGCTCGGGGCCCCGGTCGCCGAGATCGTCTTGGGCAATCGCCTGCCCGCCCCGGGAGTGGTGCCATGAGGTCGTCCCAGCCAGCCGCGCACCGTCCCGGCCAGACCGTCCGGTGGT
Source organism: Pirellulales bacterium (assembly GCA_044342095.1). GTDB lineage: Bacteria > Planctomycetota > Planctomycetia > Pirellulales > UBA1268 > QWOP01. The sequence goes on along the minus strand of JBIIQL010000433.1, from coordinate 3,182 downwards.
TGGCCGTCGCCGCCGGCGCCATCCTCTTGGCGTCGTGCCGCTCGATGTCGCTCACGGCGCCGGTTGCCGCCGTCACGCCGCTCCCCGCCGTCATCGCCTCGGCTGCCGTCGCGCAACCCTCCGACACCGACGAAGCGGTGGCCTTTGAAGAGCCCGACGATCGTGCCGTCGCCACGGACGCCGCCGAGCGTCCTCTTCCGCAGGCGCCGATTCAGGATGGCGCGGTCCAGCGCACCGGGCTCGAACTCCCCTCCCCTCCCCTCCCCCGTTTCGGCCAAGCCGGGGGCGGGACGCCGCTGCCTGCCGATGCCACGGCGATCCGTGGCGGTGCTTGTCAGGGGCCCGACTGCCAACAAAACGCCGGCCCCGCGCCTCACGGGGGGGGATGCGGTTCGCCGCGTTGCCGTCTCCACGCCTGCCGGATCCTCAGGCCCCATGGCCAAACTGGCTGTCAGGGAGGGGAATGCCAGGCTGGCTGCAGCGGTCCGATCGTTCCCACAATCGCCATTCCGGTGATCGGGCCGTGCCTGGTCTGTGACGGCGGCGATCATGGCAAGCCGGCCGTGCCCCGCGGCCGGAATCGCCTCGGCAACCTGACCTCCGGCGACACGGTCGCCCGCTATCGCGCCGATGGGCCGGGCCCCGCGCCGGAAGACGAATCGTGCCTGGAAGCGGAGAGCTGCGTCGTCGCCTCCAACTGCACCTGCGTCTACGCGCCCCGCTTCTCGTCGGTCCGACGGGTGATCCGACCGTTCGAGGATGCCGTCCCCACCGGCCCGCGGGGCGTGGCCCTCGACACCATCGCCGCCTCTGGCGCGGTTGGCCAGTCGGTGCGTGACAAGACGCAGCAGACCCAGATCGTCGCCGCCAAGCTCGCCCAGCCGGGCATCTCGATCGAAGATCGGATCCCCGTCCTGGCCGTCGACAAGGTGCAGCCGCCGGTTCTCAAGGAAGGGGTCGACGGTCCGGTCGCCGTCGCCCTCGATCTCCCTGCCGAGAGAATCCACAACGTCCAGGCGCCGCGGCTGGCGCGGAAGATCGATGTCCCGCTGGCCTGGATGTGCGTCTCCGGGGCCCAGGTGACGGTCAATGGTGAGGCCGCCGATGTGCTCGCCGTCGATCATGGCGTGGCCACGCTCCGCCTGGAATCTCCCGGCCGCTGCGAATTGACCCTCTGCAAACGGGCCGGCAGCGACACCGCCCGCCCCGGCGAGGAACTCGACTTCACGATCTTCCTCCTCAACTCCGGCGACCGCCCCCTCACCGACATCACGCTCGTCGATGCCGTTCCCGGGCGCTTGGCGGTGATCGAGGGGAGCCCGGTGTCGAATCTTCCGGCAGAGATCTCCACCTCGAAGGGAGATGACGGCGCCACGCTCCTCTCCTGGACCTTCAAAGGCACGCTTCCCCCGGGCCAGGGCGGCTTCGTGCGGTTCCGCACGATCGTCCACTGATCGGCGGCCCAGGGGCCAGACTGGCCCCCGAGCCGGTGGCCGATTTCAGGCGCCGGATTTCAACGCCGACGCCCGATCGCAGCGGCCAGGAGCCGAGGGTTATTTTCCTCATCGGGCAGGTGAAAACCGTCTCGCCGACGATGGTTTCCGCCCTCCGGCCGCCTCTTCACGCGCCGCTTGCGGAAAACCGCCCGGCCGGGTCGGATTGCCCCGCGCTGCCCGGCCCCGTTACGATCGATGGATCGTCTCCACGGTCGATCAACACCTGCTCCCCTCGGGAGCGAATCCCCTCGAGGTCTTCATGTTTTTCCCGATGGCCCGTTCCCGTCGCGCCGGTCAGGCGCTCCTCTGTGCCGCGGGGATCATCCTGGCGACCGGAGGAAGCCTCTCGGCCCAGGTCGTGGTCGATGACGTCCTCGATCCGGCCGCAGCGAAGAAGGGGGAAGCCAACGGCATCCCCGAGATCGGGGAGGTTCCGGACGGAACGCCCGAGGAATTGCTTGCCTTCATCGAGAAGCTCCACAAGACGAACTTCAAGCCGACCAGCCGCCAGCAAGCCGAGGCGTTCCTCGGCAAGGTGGCCAAGACGTCGGTCACCGTCGCCGACAAGATCCTCGAGCAGACGGGGCCGAAGGACGAGGCCCGCGGCCGGGCTTCGCGGATGAAACTCCAGAGCCTGACGCTCCTCGCCCGACTCGGCGATCGTGAGGCCGAGGACACGCTCGGTGAGTTTGCCGCGACGCTCGCCGGTGGCGAGGATGCGGAACTTGCCGCCGAAGCGTCGCAGATCGTCCTCGTCAGCGATGCCCAGAAGATTCTGAAAGACCAGGATCTCACCGGGGCCGAGGACCTCGTCACCCGGATCAGCGGGCTGCTCGAGAAGGACCCGGATGACGGGGCGATCGCCCAGTTCGCGATGCAGTTCGCCGGCGCCCTGGAGCACATGCCTGGGGGGAGCGAAGCGGCCGGCAAGGCCTACGCCACGTTCGGCGGATCGTTCGTGAAGAGCAGCAACCCGCAGATCAAGGCGATGGGGGAAGGCATGGCCGGCATGCTCCGCCGCCTCGCCCTGGTCGGCAACGAGATGGAGATCAGCGGCACGAACCTCGACGGCAATCCGTTCGATCAGAAGACGCTCGCCGGCAAGGTCGTGCTCGTCGACTTCTGGGCCACGTGGTGCGGGCCGTGCATCGCCGAGATGCCGAACGTGCTGGCGGCCTACGAAAAGTATCACGACAAGGGATTCGAGGTCGTCGGCATCAGCCTCGACACCGACCGCGACGCCCTCGAGGCCTTCCTCAAGGAACGCGAGATCCCCTGGACGATCCTCTTCGAGACGCCCGAGGGCCAGGGCTGGCAGCACCCGCTCGCCGCCTACTACGGCATCACCGGCATTCCCACCGTGATCCTCGTCGGCCGCGACGGCAAGGTGGTGTCGATGGATGTCCGTGGCGAAAAGCTCGGAGAGGAACTCGCCAAGCTCTTCAAGGACGCCAAGTGACCAGCCCGGCATCCGTGCGGCGGACGATCATCTCGCGGCGGGCCAGTGCCTTCGATTCCTCCGGGATTCGCAAGGCGTTCGACCTCGCCGCGCGGCTCGACGACCCGATCAATCTGGCCATCGGCCAGCCTGATTTCGCCATGCCCGAAGCGGCGTGCGAGGCCGCCAAGGCGGCCATCGACGCTGGCAAGAGCGGCTACACGCAGACGCAGGGCATCCCACAGCTC
>JBIIQL010000431.1:0-3813 GCA_044342095.1 Pirellulales bacterium | reverse complement strand
CGCGGATGCGGCCGCGCCGGCTCGCCGACTACGTGGGGCAAGAGCATGTCATCGGCCCCGGTCGACTCCTCCGCCGGCTCATCGAATCGGACCGGATCGGATCGGTGATCCTCCATGGCCCGCCGGGCGTGGGGAAGACAACGCTCGCCGAGATCATCGCCCGCGAGACGCGACGCCGCTTCGTCGAACTCTCCGCCACCGCCTCGGGGGTGAAGGAGGTTCGTGAGGTGCTCGACGCCGCCCGGCGCCGGCTCGAGGACGATGGCCAGCGGACGTGCTTGTTCGTCGACGAGATCCACCGCTTCAACAAAGCCCAGCAGGATGTTCTCCTCCCCGACGTCGAGCAGGGAACGATCGCGCTGATCGGCGCCACGACGCAGAATCCGTCGTTCGCACTCACCAGTGCCCTCGTGAGCCGCAGTCGGCTGTTCGCGCTCGAACCCCTCGCCGCCGCCGACGTCGCCGCCGTCCTTCGCCGGGCCGTGACCGACCGCGAGCACGGGCTCGGGGCGGAGCAGGTCTCGATCGACGACGCCGCCGTCGCCTTCCTCGTCGAGTCGTCCGACGGCGACGCCCGCCGGGCCTTGGGGGCGCTCGAGATCGGCGTGCTCTCCGAAACGTGTCGGCCCCTCGTCTTCACCCTCGACCTCGCCCGCGAGAGCGTGCAGCGGAAGGCACTCGTCTACGACGCCGGCGACACGCACTACGACTGCGCCAGCGCCCTCATCAAGAGCATCCGCGGCAGCGATCCCGATGCCGGCCTCTACTGGCTCGCCCGGATGCTCGAGGGGGGAGAGGATGTGCGCTTCCTCGCCCGTCGCCTCGTGATTCTCGCCAGCGAGGATGTCGGCAACGCCGACCCGCGCGCCCTGTTGGTGGCGGTGGCGGCGATGCAGGCGACCGAGTTCGTCGGGCTCCCGGAGTGTCAGCTTCCGCTTTCGCAGGCCGTCACCTACCTGGCGCTGGCTCCCAAGAGCAACGCCTGCACGACGGCGATCGCCGCGGCCCGACAGGATGTCCGTGATCGGGGCGTGATCCCCGTTCCCCGTCACCTCCAAGACCGTCATTCCGCCGCGGCCAAGGCCTTCGGCCGTGGCGAGGGGTACCGCTACGCCCACGACCATCCCGACGGCATCGCGGCCCAGGACTATCTCGGCGTCGAGAAACGCTACTACGAGCCGACCGATCGCGGAGAAGAGCGGGATCTCGCCGTCCGGCTCGAGGAGATCCGTCGCCGCCTCGCCGGCGGGTGAGGCGGGCCGGAGCCGATCGATCGGCAGGGGCGCGGGGCCGCCGCTTCCCTGTGACGGTGCCGGGCATGCCAGTACCATGGGAGGCCGAATGGCACTCTGTCGGGTGCCGGGGTGGTGGGAGCGGAGTCGATTCCGATGACAGACCTAGAGCCGATGCCGGGAGAGGCTGCCGGAGAGCCCGCAGCCCCGCTCGAAAGGCCGGCCGGCGGGGCTGTGATCCCCGCCGACTTCGGCAGCGTCGGGGCGTTGCAGCGGAGTGCCCGGCACGCCACCTTCGGACTGGCCGGCTACACCGTCGTCGCCCTCGGATTGATCGGCTGGTCGCTGCGGCGTGGCCGTCTCTTCGACGCGCTGTTGCTGCTGGTGGCGATGGCCGTGACGCTGCCTCCGATCCTCAGCTACCGAAAGCAAGTGCGCGAGCGTCTGCGGGCCCTGGCCGGCGGTGCGGCCCCTGGAGAGGTGGCGACTGAAGGCGGCTCCACCGGCGCTCCGGGCGAACCTGCCAGCGACCATTCCGACGACGCGAGCGTCGCCGATGCCGCCACGGGGCGTGTTTCATCGCCCCCATCGGAAGCCTGAGCACCTCTATGCCGAGCGCCCCCACCGATCGACCATCGACGCTTCCCGACGATGGCCGCGGCACGAGCGCTGCGGGTGCCTCGTTCGAGGCGGCCGCGTGGGTGCTCCTTGACTGGGCTGCGAGTGCCTTCTCCACGATCTCGATCACGCTCCTGGTCGCCTACATCGAAAAGGTCGTCTTCGCCGGTGATCCGTGGGGAGTGCCGGGCGGGGTGGTGTGGGCCTGGACGCTCGCGGCGGCGATGCTCGTCACGGCGGTCTTGGCCCCGTGGGTGGCGGCCTGGGCCGATCGGACGCACGCCCACCGCGCGGCCTTGATGGCGAGCATCGTCGCCGGGTGTGGCGCTGCGTTTCTCCTCGCGGCCCTCGCGCCGACGGCGCGGGTGCCGATCGTCCTGGCGGTCGTCGTCGCCGCCGTCGGGTTTGATCTGGCGGCGATCTTCACCGGGAGTCTCCTGCCACGGATCGCCCGCGGCGCTCAGGCCGACCGTCTTTCGGCGATCGGCTATGCCGCAGGCTACGCGGGGGGGGCGGTGGCGCTGATCCTCGCCACCCGGGTGTTCGCGGCCCGGGCGTCGCTCGGCCTCAGTGACTCAAGCGCGCTCCGCGCGGCGTTCGCGATCATGGGGGGATGGTGGATCCTGTTTTCGATCCCCGCCTTCTGGGCCCGGTTCGGCGACGGTCATTCAAACGCCCACGCGGCGACAGCGTCGGGCGAACTCCTCGGCTTCGCGCAGGCGCTCGTTCGTGGGGATGAAGGTTACGGTCGCCTCGGTAGCGTTCTCGGCGGCGCGATGCTCATCCTCGGTGCGATGCAGACGGCGATCAGCCAATTCTCCTCGGTGGCTCTCGAGGAGTTTCATCTCGATCCGCCGGCGCTCGTCGGCCTGGTGCTCCTCGTCCAGTTCGTCGCCCTCCCCGGGGCCCTGGCCGTCGGCTGGCTCTCGACCCGCTTCGGCCGCTGGCCGATGCTGTCGCTGTCGCTCGTCGGCTGGGGGATCGTGCTCGGGGGCGCGCTGTTCGTGACGACCAGGCCGCAGCTCACGGCGATGGCGATCCTCCTGGCGCTCGTCCTCGGCGGGGCGGCGAGCGTGATCCGGGCGGCGGTGGCGGTGCTCGCGCCGGCCGGCCGCTACGGCGCCACGTTCGGCCTCCTCAACGTCGGCTCAAAGCTCGCCGGATTCGTCGCCAGCCTCGTGTTCGGCGGCGTCTACGCGCTCTCGGGGCATCCCCGGGCAGGGCTCGTCGCGCTCCTCGGCCAGCTCCTTCTCGGGTGGTGGCTCCTGTCGCGGGCCGGTGCCGGGGCCCTCGAGACAGGGGGAGATACGGAGGGGGGCGGCTGATGCGCTGTGTGATCCAGCGGGTGGGAAGCGCGGAGGTGACGATCGACGCCCGAAGTGTCGGCCGGATCGGGCGCGGGCTGCTCGTGCTTGTCGGGGTGGAGTCGGGGGACGAGGCCGCCGATGTCGAGTGGAGCGCCGAGAAGATCGCGCGGATGCGGATCTTCCCCGACGACGACGGGAAGATGAACCGGAGTGTCGTCGACATCGACGGCGGGCTCCTGGTCGTCAGCCAGTTCACGCTCCATGCGAGCACCCAGAAAGGGAACCGGCCGAGTTTCCTTCGGGCAGCCCGGCCTGAGGAGGCGGTGCCGCTCTACGAACGCTTCCTGGCCGCGCTCGAGCGCGAGGCCGGGCGTCCGGTGGCCCGGGGGGTGTTTGCCGCCGACATGGAGGTGCGCCTCGTCAATGACGGGCCGGTGACGATCCTCGTCGATTCCCGGCGGCGGGAGTGAGCCCTGCGGCAGCGGGTTCGGCCGCGGAAAAACGGCTCTGACCGGGGGGCAGTGGACCGGCGGGGTTTTCTGTTAGAATGTGCCACCCTGATCGATTTCGCGGTGGCTATAGCTCAGTTGGTTAGAGCACTAGATTGTGATTCTAGGGGTCGCGGGTTCGAGTCCCGTTAGCCACCCTTCTGTTTT
>JBIIQL010000432.1:0-3813 GCA_044342095.1 Pirellulales bacterium | reverse complement strand
ACTCGGCCCGCTCGACGTGCCGGCCGAGCCAGTGAAGATGGTCGGCGACGCGGCTGGGGAGATCGTTGCCACTGCGCCGCAGCGGCACCGGCTGACCGGGGGGCGGCAGGAGCGAGACCGGCTGCACCGGCCCCGGCGACAACACCCACACGTCCTTCGATCCCTGCCCGGAAAACATCGCCAACTCCCCTGCTCCGCCCCCGCGGAGCGTGAGCCGAGCGAGTCCCCCCGGCATCACGATCGGCCCCTCGGGAGTCGCCGCCGAGAACAGCCGGAGAACGACCGGCGCGGCCACGACCTGATTGCCATCCCAGCAGGGGGCGACCGATCGTTCGACGATCTCCCGCCCCACCCAGTCACCCGGGCGGGCACGGATCCGGCTCACGAGCGCTTCGCGCCCCGCGGCGTCGAGGAGCCGCGGGACATATCGCTTGGGCCCCCCCGGGATCGCGACCACCGGCTCGACGACGAGGTCGTCCAATCGGGCGAGGACGTGGGAGAGCGCTTCGGGGCGGCCACACCACCACGACTGCGGTGACGGCAGGAGCAGTTCCTCGCCGAGGAGACGCCGGGCGACCGCGGGGATGTAGCCGACGAATCCCGGCGACTCCACCAGCGCGCTGCCGAGGGGATTGGCCAGCGCCACGCGGCCACCGCGCACCGCCTGCACGAGCCCCGGCGTACCGGCCAGCGCCCCGCTGTCCAACTCGAGCGGATCACATTCGCGGTCGAAGACGCGGCGGAGGAGGACATCGATGGGAACCAGGCCGCCGAGCGTCTTCAGGCAGGCACGGTCCTCGCGGACGGCGAGATCCCCCCCTTCGACCAACGGCAGCCCCAGATAACGGGCGAGGTAGGCATCCTCGAACCAGGTGGCGCTCGACGGGCCAGGGCTGAAGAGGGCGATCCGCGGGACGTCGCGGCCGGCGTCGAGGGCGCGAAGCATCGATCGCAACCCGATGAAGAACGGCGCCAGCCGCTCCACGTGCGATTCGTGGAACGCCGCCGGGAGGAGACGCGAGACGACGAGTCGGTTCTCGAGCGCGTAACCGAGGCCATGCGGCACGCCCGTCCTGTCGCCGAGGACGTGCCACCGGCCGTCGCCGTGGCGGGCGAGAACGGAGGCGTGGAGATGGAGGTGGCGTCCACCCGGCAGCCGAATGCCGTGGCAGCAGCGGAGGAACGCCGGATGGCCGAGGACGAGTTCGGCCGGCACCACCCCTTCTTTCAGGAGATGCTGCGGGCCGTAGAGGTCGGCGAGGAGGGCATCGAGCACCCGCAACCGCTGGCGGATCCCCGCCTCGATTCCCTTCCAGTCGTCGGCCGCGATCACCAGGGGGATCGGATCGAGCACCCAGGGCCGCTGCCCCCCTTGGGAATCGTCATGGATGTTGTAGGTGACGCCGTTGTCGCGGATCAGCCGCCGCGCCTGCTCCCAGCGTTCGGAGAGCTCTGCCGGATCCCAGTCGCGGAGGATCGAGGCCAGCCGCCGCCAGTGGGGGCGTGGCTCACCGGCCGCGGAGAACTCGTCGTGCGCTCCCGCGGGGACGCGATACGACGCGAACGGATCGACCGGCCCGGGGGGCACGGTGTCGGGGGTGGGCATCAGCGGCGGAAACTCCGGATTGGGATCGGAGTGTACCACGCACTCAGCTCCGCCATTCAATCGCAGAGCGTCTGCTCGAGTTCATCGACGAGGGAGGCGAACCTCGTCAACGCCGTGGCGACCGGCTCCGGCCGCTCGAGATCGACCCCGGCATCCCGGAGCAGCTCGAGCGACCATCGTGAGCAGCCGCCGCGGAGAAAGCCGAGATAGGCGTCGAGTTCCGCCCGTCCGCCGTTCGCCACCCGCTCCGACAGGGCGATCGCGGCCGACAGACCGGTGGCGTATTTGTAGACATAAAAGGCGCTGTAGAAGTGCGGGATCCGCAGGCACTCGAGCTCCAGTTGCTCGTCGACGACGAATCGCGGGCCGAAGTAGGCATCGAGCAGCCCGCGGTAGAGCCCGCGGATTCGCTCGAGCGTCAACGGCTGACCGGCCTCGGCCGAGGCATGGGTGAGTCGCTCGAACTCCGCGAACATCGTCTGCCGGACGATCGTCGCCCGGATGCCGTCGATCTCCCGGGAGAGGATCGCCGCCCGCTCGCGCGGCGTCCGCGCCTTGGCCAAGAGCGCTCGGGCGAGGAGCTGCTCGTTGAACGTGCTGGCCACCTCGGCGACGAAGATCGTGTAGCCGGCGAGCTGGTAGGGCTGCGCCTCGGCGGAGAGCCGGGTGTGCATCGAGTGGCCCGCTTCGTGGGCGAGCGTGAACACGTGCTCGATCCCTTCCTCCTGGAAGTTCATGAGGATGTAGGGGTCGGAGTCGTAGGTGCCGGAGCTGAACGCCCCCGACTGCTTGCCGGCATTCGGGTAGCGGTCGCACCAGCGCCCCTTCAGGCCCGCCTCGAGGCGCCGGCCGTAGTCAGCGCCGAGCGGCTCGAGGGCGCCGACGATGAGCCCCACCGCCTCATCCCAGGTGTGCCGCAGAGGGACGTCCTGGGCGAGGGGGACGTAGCAGTCGTAGTGGTGGATCTCGTCGAGGCTGAGGAGGCGGCGACGGAGATCGTAGTAGCGGTGGACGGCGGGGAGGTGCGCGCGGACGGCGGCGACGAGCTGGTCGTACACCGCCACCGGAATGTTGTCGTTGAACAGCGCGGCGCCGACGGCGGTGGGATGGTTGCGGACGCGGGCGGAATAGACGTCCCGCTCCACCGAGCCCGACAGGGTGGCAGCGAGCGTGTTGGCGTGGGCGGCGTACTCGTCGTAGAGCTGGTGGAAGGCCGTCTTTCGCACGCTTCGGTCGGCGTCGAGGAGAAACGTCGTGAAGGTGGCGTTGGAGAGCTCCGATGACCTGCCATGGCCATCGACGACCGAACCGAACTTCATGTCCGTGTCAGTGAGCTGTCGAAAAACCTTCGCCGCGGTCCCCGCGAAGGTCCCCTGCATGGCGAGGAGCTTCTCCTCCCGTTCGGAGAGGACGTGCGGACGGGTGCGGACGAGCCGCTCGATGCCGATCCGGTAGGGGGCCAGGATCGGCAGGGCGATCCAGGCGTCGAGGGTGGCTGGCGGGATGGCGAGGATCTCGGGGCGGAGGAAGCTCGTCTTCTCCGCAAACGACGTGGCGACATGCTGGAAGCGGCCCACCATCCGTTGGGGCTCCGGCGCTGCCTGATCCTCGCTGGCCCGCAGATGGGCATAGGTGCCGAGCCGATCCCCCGTCCGATCGACCTCGACGTCGTAGGCGAGACAGGCGGCGAGGTCCTCCGGCGAGCGGCCAAGCGTGCCGGCAAAGGCCACGAACGCGGGGATCAGCCCCTCCCACGAAGCGAGCGCCTCCTCCCACGCCGCGTCCGACGAGAACAGGCTCGCGAGATCCCAGGTATCCCTCGCAGCCACCTCCGCGCGGACCTTCAGGGCGCCGTCGGTCCGCTCGGTGTTCACCATTGGGAGAATCCTCGTTGCTGGAATGGGAATGGGGACGGGAGGACGGGTGTCGAGAGCACGGAACGGGGAGCGGTGGACACGCGCGGCGGAGCGTCGGGCGACGGGTCAGAGACGCCACACGGCGCTGCCCCAGGCCAGCCCGCCACCGAACCCGCAGACCGCGATCGTGCTCCCCGGCCCGATGCGTCCCTCGCGCCAGGCCTCGTCGATCGCCAACGGGATCGAACCGCTCGACGTGTTGCCGTAGCGGTCGATGTTGATCGCAAATCGATCGGCCGACACGCCGAGGGCCGCCCGAGTCGCATCGATGATCCGCAGATTCGCCTGATG
>JBIIQL010000430.1:0-3817 GCA_044342095.1 Pirellulales bacterium | reverse complement strand
GTAGGCGGGCGTTCCTGCTTTTCGGGAGTTCTCCCGGTCCCGCACCGGGTTGATGATGGACACCCCCGCACCCTCACCACCGCACGACGACACGACCGCCGGTGGCGGTGCGCCGTCGGCCGCCCCCCGGTCCGACATCGACGGCACGGCGATCTCGGCGGGCCGTCCGACGCCGCCCGTGATGGCCTCGTCGATGGAGGAGATCGGACGGGCCCTCGAGGGGCACTCCCTCGGCCCCTATCTCCTCGAAAAGTTCGTCGGTGGCGGGGGAATGGGGGCGGTGTTCCGGGCCATCGACACGACCCTCAATCGTATCGTGGCGGTGAAGGTGCTCTCCCGCCACCAGTCGTCCGACGCCGACATGCTGCGTCGCTTCAAGAACGAGGCGCAGCTCGCCGCCCGACTCGACCATGAGAACATCGGGCGTGTCCATGCCGTCGGATCCGACGCCGGCTGGCACTTCATCGTCTTCGAGTTCATCGAGGGGACGAACCTCCGTGACATGGTCCATGACGAGGGCCCGCTCGACGTGCCGCGCGCCCTGCTGTTCACCGCCCAGGTGGCGGAAGCCCTCGAGCATGCCTGCGAGCGCGGCGTCGTCCACCGCGACATCAAACCCTCGAACATCATCGTCACGCCAACCGGGCGGGCGCGGCTGGTCGACATGGGGCTGGCGCGGTTGCCGGCGGTCGGGGGCGTTCCTGATCTCACCGAGAGCGGAATGACCCTCGGCACCTACGACTACATCTCCCCGGAGCAGGCACGCGATCCCCGCGCCGCCGATGTGCGCAGCGATCTCTACTCGCTCGGCTGCACGCTCTTCTTCATGCTGACCGGCCGTCCGCCGTTTGCTGATGGCACCGCCGTCCAGAAGCTCCTCCAGCACCAGCAGAGCGTCCCCCCTCCGGTCGGCGCCGGCCGCGACGATATTCCCCTGGCGCTCGGGGCCGTCGTGGAACGCCTCCTCTGCAAACAACCCGAGGAGCGCTACCAGACCCCGGCCGAACTCGTCGCCGATTTGGTCGGGATCGCCGGCGTGCTCGGGGTCGATCTCGATGTCGAACGGACGCCTGCCGGCCTTGCCGAACAGCCGCGCCGACGGGGCGAGAGCCCGTCCTGGCCATGGATCCTGCCGGTGGTGGCGTTGGTGGCTACCGTCGCGGCGCTTTGGGGGCTGCCGTGGATGCGGAAGTTGTGGCGGGACGCGGCCCCACGCCCGCCGGCGATGGGGGAGGCCGGCGGGACTGCCGATCGCCCCGTCGATCCACCCGGGATCGCCCGCCGCATCTGGCGGATCGTCGACGGTCCGGCCGGGCTGGGGGACGTGGCGTCGCTCGCGGAGGCACTCCTGGTGGCCGACGACGGGGACGTCGTGGAGTGCGCCTTCAGCGGCGTCCGCGACGAGGAGCCTTGTGTCCTCGTGGGGAGGCGGCTGACGCTCCGGGCGGCACCTGGACACGATCCCGTGCTCCGATTCACGATCCCGGTCGGAGACGGCACCGCCGCTGGGCTGTCGGTCGTGTCGGGGACGTTTGCGGTCGAGGGGGTCGGGCTCCGCCTCGTTCCGGCGTCCGCCCGCGGGTCTTCCTCCCGTGGAGCGTCCTTGTTCGCCCTCGGACGTGGGACGACGCTCACCGTCGACAACGCGCTGCTCGAGATTCGTGAGCCACAGCGGGCGGCCGGAGGGATCGTCGCGGCTGGAGGGGATGCGGTGTTTGTCCGCGTGGGACACCCTGACGGGAAGGGGGCGCGGGAAGGGATCACGCTCCTGCCCGGGGCCGGTGCGGGAGCACGAGAAGGGGGAGCCGCTCTGGAAGCAGTGGTGCGGCTGTCAGGCGTGCAGGCGGTTGGCGAGGGGACTTTTCTGGCGGCCGAGCGGGGAACGTCGATGGAGATCGGTTGGTCGGGGGGGCGATGTGTGACCGGAGGGCGATTCCTCCGCATCGACGGTGGGCCGCGGGCGGGGCCGGCCACTTCCGTGCGGCTCGCCCTCCGCGACACGGTGCTTGCCAATCAGGAAGGCTTTGCCCTCCTCGTCGACTCGCCGGCCGATCCCACGATGCCGAACCTCCGTGTCTCCGCCGAGCGCTGCCGGTTCCTCACGCCGCCGGGGCTGACGTTCATCGAGCAATCGGGGATCGGCCAACCCGATGCCTACCGCGCTGCCGTAGAATGGAACGACGCCGGCGGTCGGTACGAGGGGGCAACCGTTTTTCGACGCATCGACGGGGCCGCCGAACGGGAAGAGATTCCCTTCACGGGGGTGAGCCCGACGCTTCGCCACGAACCCTCGATCGGAGGTTGGTCCGAGGGAAATCTTTGGGATTTCCCGGCAATGCTCCCGGCGGACGCGCCGCGGCGGCCCGATTCTTGACATTGAAGCCAGTGGGACGGTCTAGTGATGGAGACCTCAGTGTCCTTTTCCGACTCAGGAGTGCAGCCGATGAAGCGGGGCCGTTTCTTGCTCGTGGTGACGTCCGTGGCCGTGGCGATGGTTGCGGGGGGCCTTGCCCGCCCGGCATTCGCCATCAAGCAGTTTCAGGATGAGTTCAAGGCCGTGTACGTCAAACCCGACAGCAGTGATCCTGCCGAGAAGGCGCTCGCCACGGCCGTCGAGGCGGCGAAGTGCAATCTTTGCCACAAGGGCAAAGAGAAGAAGGATCGCAACGCCTACGGCAACGCCCTGGCCGACCTTCTCGACAAGAAGGAAGACGCCAAGAACATGGAGAAGATCCGCAAGGCGCTCGAGACGGTGGCAGGCATGAAGAGCGCCGACGGTGCCACCTTTGGCGAACTGATCAAGATGGGGAAGCTGCCCGGCGGTCCCGTGGAGTGATCGCTCCGACCGGCAGGCCTGCGAATTCCGGAGACGCCGTCTGACGGCGTCTCCGGTTTTTTTTGATCGTTGCTTGGTGCCGCGTGACGACAGGGAAGGCGTTTTCAGGAGATGACGATGACCGACGGCAATCTGCCCGGCAGGGATGACCGGTGCCCCCTCTGCAGCGTTGGGGCCGTGGTGATGCGTGGGCTCTTCGGGGCCACGCTTTGGGTGCTCGTCCTCTTGGCCACGAGCGCCCCCGCGGAAGCCCAACGCCCGGGCCGCCGGTGGCGAAGCGCTCCCCCCGCGCCGCGGACCCAATCGACGCCTCGCCCGACCTCGCAGCCTTCGGCTCCGGCCGGCGCTCGGGCCGCTCCGCAGTCCGGGAATCAGCAGGCTGGAACGCCGACGTCGCCGAAGGCACCGGCCGCTGGCGGCAAGGACGGAAAAGCTGAAGGGAAGATCAGTCCATCCGCCGCCAAGGCGCCGGCGAGCGGCGTTCCGCAGACCGCAGCCGCCGTCAAAGCTCCACCTTCACCCCACGCCACGGCCGCGTCTGACACGTTCGCTTGGGATGGGCCGGTGCCGTTCAGTGACGATTGGCGGGTCGATCACCCGGCAGCTTGGCGGCCCGAGGAAGGCGCCGGCGACGTGGTGCTCGCCGGAGGCGCCCGCGTGCCGACGCGGGTCGACACCGGAGCGGTCGATGTGGCGCAGTGGACGACCCGGGATCGCCGCTCCGAGACCGCGGCGCCGCAGTCGGTGCTTCAGGCATCGGCCGAGGTGGCGCTGCCCGATGCTGCGATTCCCGCGTCGGATCTGGTCGTCTTTCCCGGTGCCGATGGGGCGCTTCCGGCGGCTACGATCGCGGCGCAACCGCCCGCCGCGACTGCGGCCGCCGACGGCACCGTCAGCGTCCTTGTGCGGGAAGGGGCGGAAGCGGCGTCGATCGCCGAGCCAACCGCCGGCGTATCGGCCACCGGCTCGCTCTCCCAGGAG
>JBIIQL010000429.1:0-3818 GCA_044342095.1 Pirellulales bacterium | reverse complement strand
GCGATGAAGCGTTCGATCCGCCTCGGCATCTCCACCTGCCCCAACGACACCTTCGCCTTTCATGGTTTGATGACAAAGGCGGTCGATTGGCGCGGCCTCGATTTCGAGGTCGCCCTTCTCGACATCGAGCAGCTCAACGAGCGTCTTCTCGGCTCCGCCTCCGATGCCTTCGACGTCGGCAAGGTGAGCTTCCATGCGGCGCTCTGGGCGGCGGAGCGGATCGTCGTGCTCCCGAGCGGCTCGGCCCTCGGCTTCGGCGTCGGCCCCCTTCTCCTCGCCGCCACCCCCGACTCCTCCCCGCGCGACGCCACCCAGGTCACGCTCTGCCCTGGGAAGCACACCACCGCCTCGCTCCTCTTCGCCCTCTTCCATCCGCACTCGACGCGGATCGAGCAGGTGGTGTTTTCCGAGATCATGCCCCGGCTCCTCGCCGGCTCGGCCGACTTCGGCGTCTGCATCCACGAGGGGCGTTTCACCTGGCAGCAGCAGGGGCTCGCCCTCGTCGAGGATCTCGGGCTTCGCTGGGAGACTGAGACCGGCGCGCCGCTCCCCCTCGGCGGCATCGTCGCCAGTCGGAGCCTTTCCGCCGACACGATCGCGCGGGTGCAGGGGGTGATCGCCGACTCGCTCCGCTTCGCACTTGCCAATCCCGCCGCCCCCCTGCCGACGATGCGGGCCCACGCCCAGGAGTTTGACGACGCGGTGCTCATGGAGCATGTCGACCTCTACGTCAACGACCAGACGCTCGACCTCGGTGACCTCGGAAAGCACGCCCTCGACGAACTCTCCGCCCGGGCCGCCGCCGTGGGACTCGGCTCCGGCGCCCGGCTTGAGGTCTTTCCGGGCTGACTGGTGTCGACCGGGAGTTCACAAACCTCTCCGTGTAGACTGGTTTCCTGCCGGGGGCTATTGCTCCCTCGCTTGGGGAGCCGACCGATGCCGATCGACACCAATCTCGCCCGCGACCCTGCCGGCGCTGCCCACTGGGAACGCCGTGCCCGGCTCCTCGCTGCCGAGATCAACGCCGGCTGGTGGCTCTCGAGCTGGCTACCGACGACGCTCGTCATCGGCGTCGCCGGAACGTTTGCGCTCCTCTGGGCCCGATGGCAGGCGGTGGAGCTCGTTCCCTTCGCCTGGGGGGCGATCGGCGTGGCGCTCGTTGTCGCCGGCGTCGCGGCCTGGTTTCAGTCGCGGCCACGGTTTGAATCGGTCGCCTCGGCGCGGGTCCTCCTCGAGGAGCGTCTCGGGCTCCATGCCCGGCTCTCGAGCGCGGCCGCCGGCGTCGGCGACTGGCCCGGGCGGCGGATCGATCTCGATGGCCGCTGGCCGGTGCGCCTCCAGGCCACGCGCCCCGCGATGCTCCTGGTGCTCGTCGGTGCGATGCTCGCCGCCGCGATGGCGATCCCGGTCGCCGATGCCGGCGCCTTCCGCCGCCGGGCGATCGAGGCCCCGGCCGATGCCGAGATCGTGTCGAAGTGGATCGACGAACTGCGCCGCGTCGAGGCGATCGACGAACGCTCCGCCGGCGAAATCACCGAGCGGATCGAAGAGATCCTCGAACGCCCGCGCGACGCCTGGTACGAGCATGCCACCCTCGAAGCAGCCGGCACGCTCCGCGAACAGACCGCCGCCGAGCTGGCGACGCTCGCCCGCAATCTCGCTGCCGCCGAACAGGCTGCCGCCAGCCTCGCCGCGTCTCCTCCGGGCAGCGAGAAGCAGCGCGACTCCCAAGTGCTCGCGGCTGCAGCCCGCCAGCTGGCCCTCGGCGGAATGCGGCCGGCGGGCGATGCCGGCGAGAAGCTCGGGAAGGAGGCGGCCGAAGCGCTTGCCGATCTCTCCCCGGAGCAGCTCCGCGAGCTTGCCGCGGCTCTCCGCGCCAATCGCTCCAAGCTCAAAGCGGCGCTCGCCAAGGCCGCCAACTTCGACCTCGCCGCCCTCGGCCCCGAGAGCGACTGCGAAGGGTGCAAGCCGTGTGGCACCTGCAAAGAATGCCGTGAGGGAAAGCCTTGCAAGAAGGGGGCCTGTGCCGCCTGCAGCCGTGCCGGCCGTGGCGGCATCAATCGGGGGCCTGGAGAAGCGCCGATGAAGGCCGGAGCGGCAGAGGACCTCGGTGCCACGCGCCGCGAGTTGGTCACGGCGCCGACCGACGTCGAACGTTCCGCTGCCGGTGAGCTCCTCGACGTCGTCGATGCCGAGCATGCGGTCGACGAGTCGGCTTATACCGGGCCGCAGGCCGGCGGGGATATCGCCCCTTCAGCCGACGGCGGCGGCCCGAGCCGGGTCGACAACCTTCTCCCCCGCGAACAAGATGCGGTTCGTCGATTTTTCAAGTGATCCCCTCCCTGCCCGGCTCATCTCGGCTGATTTCATGAATCCTCCCGCTCTGCTCCCGCTCGACGACGCCCAGGCCCGCCATGCCGCCGAATCGATCGGCCGGCTGCGGCGCGCGCTTCAGGGGGTGCTGTTTGGCCAAAACGACCTCATCGATCTGGTGATCGTCGGCGTCCTTGCCAGGGGGCATGTCCTCCTCGAAGGCTTGCCGGGGCTGGGGAAAACGGAGCTCGTCAAGGGATTGGCGCGGGCCCTCGATCTCAAGCACAAGCGGGTCCAGTTCACCCCCGATCTCCTCCCCGGCGACATCACCGGCAATCCGGTCCTCGAGGAGGTCGATGGCCGGCGGGCGTTCACGTTTCAGCCCGGCCCCGTGTTTGCCAACATCCTCCTTGCCGACGAGATCAACCGGGCCTCACCGAAGACGCAATCGGCGCTCCTCGAGGCGATGCAGGAGCGGTGTGTGACGGTGATGGGGCAGACGCATGCCTTGCCGAATCCATTCCTCGTCCTCGCCACGCAAAATCCGATCGAGCTCGAGGGGACCTATCCCCTCCCCGAAGCGCAGCTCGACCGCTTCCTCTTCAAAGTCGACGTCCCGGCGGCGAGCGTCGAGACCCTCGAGCGGATCGTCCTCGAGCGCGAGATTGGCGTTCCCCCGGAGGTTCCCTGTGTCATCGATGCTCACGCCCTGACCGCGCTCCAAGACGCGGTCCGCCGCGTCTACATGCCGCCGCCGGTGGCCAACTTCATCGCCCGCTTCGTCGCCGCCACGGCGCCGACCAATCCGCTCGCGGCGGGGGTGCGATACGGGGCGAGCCCGCGAGCGGCGCTCGCACTCTCGGCAGCAGCCCGAGCCCGCGGCCTCTGCCAGGGGCGGATCAACGCCAGCTACGAGGATGTCCGCGACGTCGCCCTCCCCGTCCTCAGGCACCGCCTCGTCCTCGATTACGGCGCGCGGCTCGAAGGGCTAACCCCCGACGGAATCGTGGCCCGGCTCCTCGACGCCGTGCCGGCCCACGACAAGCCGCTGCCGACGACCCTCAAGGCAGCGAAGGTCTGAGGCGCCCATGATCTCCAAGCAGCGCACGCGTTCTCTGATCCTCCCCGGCCTCCGTAGCCTCCCGCGGCTGACCGCTGCCGTCGTCGCGCTCCTCGCACTCGCACCGGTTGCCCCTGCCGCCCCGGTGACCGAATCGCGCCAGCTGATCAGCGACAGCGATCAGAAGCTCACCGTCGAGGTGAAAAGCTGGCTCGGCCTGGGAAAGCTGGCGCCCGGGTGTTTCGAGGGCCTCGTGCCGCTCGAGTTCACGGTCGTCAACGGCGGAACGAGCGAGGCGGTGATCACGGTGCGGTGCGGTGCTGGCTACGGCACGCTCGTCACGGCTCCCCGAGCACAGATCGTCGCTCCCCCTGGCAGCACCGTCCGCTCGACGGTGTATGTCGGCAAAGGGCCATTTGGACAGGCTCCCAGCGCCGAGTACTAC
>JBIIQL010000428.1:0-3819 GCA_044342095.1 Pirellulales bacterium | reverse complement strand
CACCCCTGGGTGCCGGTGCGATGGTGACGGTTGGCTCGGTTTTGCAAGCGACGGTGTTCCGGGTAGGTTGGCTGGGTCGGGATTCGGGTCTGATGGCCCTCCCGCTGGTGTGATCACGTGGGCGGTGGCCCGACGAGGTGAGCGTGGCAGTTCGTATCTACACCCTGGCGAAGGAATTGAAACTCGACAGCAAAGAGCTCGTCGAGATTTGTTCTCGCGCCGGTATCCAGGACAAGGGCTCGGCGCTCGCCAGCATGACCGACGAGGAAGTCGCCCGGCTGAAGGAGTTCATGGCCGGCAAGGCGGCGAAGCCCGCTGAGCGGCCTGCCGCCGGTGGAGCGGCGCTCGTGCGGCCGGCCGTGCCTGTGCGGCCCGCCATCAGCGGCAAGCCGCCGGTGATCACCGCCAAGAACCCCTCCACGACGGCGACAAAGCCCGCCTCGTCGACGCCTCCTGAGGCGAAGCCGGCGGTCGTGATGCGGCCGCTCTCCGGACCGCTGGGTGCCAGTCGCACCTCCGACGGGCCGGGCGTGCGTCGCTCCGAACCGGCGCCACAGCGCCCCATCGAGGCGATCGCTCCCGCGGAGCCAGCACCCCAGGCGCCGATCGCGCCGCTTCCTCCACCGCCTCCACCGCCACCGCGGACTTCCGGTCCGCTCCGCCGCGAGGACTACATCGCCCCTGGCGGTGTCGCCGCCCGCGCCAAGCCACCGGAACTCGGCGGAAAGGCGACTGAGCCACGGCCGCGCCCGGCGGGGCTCCGCCCCGGTGGCGACGGTTCCAAGCCGCTCCCCCGCCCCGCGTTCAAACTCGCGCCGCTTCCGGCCGCTGGGCGCCCCACGGCGCCGCGGGTCTCTTCGGAGCCGGTGGCCCAGAAGCCGGACGTCAAACTCCCGCTCGATGCCATCCGCAGTGCGAAGGCCGGTGGTGCCAAACCGCTCGCTGACCACATGCGCAAGCACGAGCAGCGTCAGGCAGCGGAGGGGCGTCCTCGTCCCGGTGGGCCCGCTGGCCCGGGCAGGCCGGGGGGGCGTGGTGGGCCGGGAATGGCTCCCGTGCCGCCACTGTTGGAATCCGGCGTTCGTCCCCGCCGTACCCCGGCGAAGGGCCCGGGAGTCCCCGACGATACCCCTGGTCGCGATTCGAAGCAGATCGGGCGACGCCGGTTTGAGCGTGGCGTCGGTGACGACGATGACGGCGGTGGCCGTCGCCGTCGGTCTTCGCGTCCCCGCAGGGGGATCACCATCTCGACCGCTGCGCCGCGGAAAACGAACGCCTCGATCCAGGTGCCCTGCACCGTGCGCGCGTTCTCCGAGGCGATCGGCCTGTCGGCCAGCGACGTTCTCAAGAAACTTCTGACCTTCGGCATGGCGACGATGCCGAGCATGGGCACGATGCTCGATCGTGACACCGTCGAATTGCTCGCCGCCGAACTCGGCGTGCAACTCGATCTGAAGACGGCGGAGGATCTTGAAAAGGAACTTCTCGCCGGCTTCGACGCGGTGGACGAGGATCCCACCCTCCGCGAGCCCCGCGCTCCGATCGTGACGTTCCTCGGCCACGTCGACCATGGCAAGACGTCCCTCCTCGACCGCATCCTGGGGATGAATGTCGCCGCCCGCGAGAGCGGTGGCATCACCCAGCACATCCGTGCCTACACGGTGAAGCACAACGGCAAGTCGATCACCTTCGTCGATACGCCGGGGCACGAGGCGTTCACCCAGATGCGGGCGCGCGGGGCGAATGTCACCGACTGCGCCGTCCTCATCATCGCGGCCGACGACGGGATCATGCCGCAGACGGAAGAGGCGATCAGCCACGCCAAGGCAGCCGGGGTGCCGATCGTCGTCTGTATCAATAAAATCGATCTTCCCGGCATCGACGTGCAGCGCATCTACCAGCAGTTGGCCGCAAGCGACCTCCTTCCCACGGAGTGGGGTGGCGAGACGGAAGTGGTGAAGACCAGCGCCCTGACCGGCGAGGGCGTCGACCAACTCCTCGACATGCTCCTCACGATCGCCGAACTTCATGACCTGCGCGTCAATCCCTCGCGGGCGGCGGCGGGAGTGTGTCTCGACGCCTCGATCCACGAGGGACGCGGTGTCTCTGCCTGCCTTCTCGTGCAGAAGGGGACGCTCCGCGTCGGTGACTCGCTCGTCTGTGGCGAGGCCAGCGGAACCGTCAAAGCGATGCACGACACCCTCGGCAAGAAGCGGATCACCGAGGCAGGTCCGTCGCAGCCTGTGCTCGTCAGCGGTCTCGACATCGCTCCCGGTGCCGGCGATCGCTTCCAGGTGGTCGACTCGATCGCCATGGCGCGGGAAGTGGCCCTCAAGCGGAGCGGGATCCGCCGCCAAAGCCATCTCTCGAGTGCTCCGGTGCACGTCACGCTCGAGAATCTCCTCGACCGTCTCGGCACGCAAAAGACGCCGACGCTCAACCTCATCGTCCGTGCGGACGTTCGTGGGTCGATCGAGGCGATCCTCAAGGAACTCACGAAGCTCGACCACCCCGAGGTCAAGATCCGCATCCTCCAGTCGACGGTCGGCGGGGTCACGGAGGCCGACGTCCAACTGGCCGATGCGTCCGACGCGATCATCATCGCCTTCAACGTCGTGCCCGACGAGCGGGCCCGTTCCCTGGCCGAAGAACTCGGCGTCCAGGTGCGGCGTTACGAGATCATCTATCAGGTCACCGACGATCTGCGGAATGCCCTCGAGGGAATGCTCGCTCCGGAGAAGCGGGAGACGGAGCTCGGTCGGGCCGTCGTTCAGCGGACCTACTCGATCAGCCGGCTCGGCGTCATCGCCGGTTGCCGCGTGATCTCCGGGGTCATCGCCCGCAACGGTCGGCTCCGTGTGATCCGCGACAACCGTGTTCTCGGGGATTACGGCGTCGAGTCGCTCAAGCGTGAGAAGGACGACGCCCGCGAGGTCCGCGACGGGTTGGAGTGCGGCATCAAGGTCGCCAATTTCAACGACGTCAAGGAGGGCGACGTCCTCGAATGCTACCGGATCGAGGAAGTCGCACGGACGCTGTCGTGAGCACCCGACGCCAACTCAAGGCCGCCGAGGCGGTGCGGGGGGTGGTCAGCATGGCCATCCTCACCGAGGTGCGGGATCCGCGGGTCCGTGACGTCACCGTCACCGGCGTGGAGATGGATGCCGACATGCGCTCGGCCACCATCCATGTCTCGGTGATGGGGGACGAGGCCAAGCAGAAACTGGCCCTGCGGGGGCTGGCAAACTCGGCCGGTTTTCTCCAGTCGCGGATCGCTGATCGGATCGAGACCCGCTACACCCCCCGGCTCCGCTTCGAACTCGATGGTGGTGTGAAGAAATCGCTCGAAATCGCCCGCGTTCTGGCGGAGGTGCTTGGACCCTCCACCGAGGATGAGAACGTCGTCGTCCCGGTCGATGAACAGACGGAAACGCCGGAACTCCGGCGGAATGCTCCGGCGGACGAGGCGCCGGGCGAGGATGAACAGGAACAGGCATGACCACACCGAATCGGCAGCAGCCCAATCGTCAGCAACTCGTTGCCAAGCTCCACAAGGCGCTGCGAGCCACCTACAAGCCGGTCGATCCGGACACCCAAGTCCCCCTCCTCGAGCAGGTCCTCTACGCCTGCTGCCTCGAGAACGCCCCGTATGACGTGGCCGTGCGGGCCTACAAGCGACTCGGTGAGACGTACTTCGATCTCAATGAGGTCCGCGTCACGACGGTGGCCGAGCTCGCCGAAACGCTCCACGACCTCCCCGATCCCTCCCGGGCGGCCCTCGCGCTCCGCAGGGTGCTCCAGGGGGTGTTCGAATCGACC